>JBKTHK010000010.1:0-38557 GCA_047240885.1 Slackia sp.
CCATCACCTCGCCCTTTGACGAAAGCCTCACGCTCGGCTGGGACGAGTCCACGGGCAGGTACTGGCAGCTGTTCGTCAACGGGGAAGTCTCCAGCGTGGGCGCCTCCGAGGTCAGCCTACGTGTGGGCGATACGGTCATGTGGTATTACGCCGCTGACGGCGCATCGCTTCCTTCCGAGGGAGGCATGACCGATCCGAATGCCGAGCGCCCCGAGCTCGATGCCGACTGGCCCGGCTTTGCGGGCGGTTCTGCCGGCGCGACGGTGACCACCCCCACGCCGACCGAGGCGGCAGACCTTGCATGGAAGTACGACTTCAAGGATGGGGCGTTCTGGGCTACCGTCTCCGACCTGCTCGTGGTCGGCGGCGATATCTACCTTGTTGCATCGGGTAAAATCCAGCGCATCGACGGCGATACCGGCGAGCCCGTTGTCTCCATGCCGACCGGCGAGGATACGCAGTACATCTGCCGCCCCGTTTACGCCGACGGGCTGATCGTCGTCGCCTATGACGGCGGCAAGCTTGCCGCTTACACCGCCGATACGTTGACGTGCGTGTGGAAGACCGCGTCTTTCGCTCCCGAGGGCTCCGATCGCAAGTACCAGGCCATGTCTTCCCTGACCGTTTCCAACGGTTTCGTCTATGCGATGTTCTCGCCGCAAAACGGCGATAATCCCACCACCGAGGGCGTGATGGTGTGCGTCTCTCTGAAAGACGGTTCGGCCAAGTGGATCAAGCGTACCGGAACTGCTGCGCAGGAGGATACGGGCGGATTCTACTGGGCGGGTGCCGCCGCGTCGGGCGACGACCTCATCGTCGGCGACGACTTCGGAAAGGTTGCGCTGATCGACGGCGAAACTGGCGTCGGTTGTCTTCGGTCGCGGTGAGCGGCCCGTGCCGTGCGGGCATCGTTGCCGCCGATACCTCGGAGACGGGCGAGGGCAGCTACCTTGCCGTGACCAAGGGCGACGGCGTCTTGCACAAGATCGAACGCACGGGCGACACGCTTAAGCTTGCCGGTTCGGTGAAGTTCTCCGCCACGTCCACCTCCACGCCCGCCGTTGTGCAGGGCAAGGCTGTCGTCTGCGGGTCTGATTCGCTGAAATACCCGGTCAAAGGCACTATTTCCGTGATTGATATCGCCACGATGACGCTTGAGAAAAGCGTGGTCGCGGGTGCGGGCCAGTCTCAGAGCGCGCCTTTGATCTCGGTCCAGGGCGATGGCGTCTATGCGTACTTCACCTGCAACAGCATGCCGGGCGGCGTGTACCGCTACAAGCTCGGCGACGACGCCGCCGAACAGCTCTATGTCCCCGAAAGCGATGTGCAGAACTTCTGCCTGGCCTCTATCGTGGCCGATGCTGCGGGCAACCTGTACTACACCAACGATTCCGGCACGCTTTTCAAGTTGAGCGCCGCGCCGAGCTTCGCTGTGAGCTTCGAGTCGAACGGCGGATCGGCGGTCTCGACGTTTCGTGTGGCGCAGGGCAAGCCGATGACGCAGCCCGGCGATCCGACGCGCGAGGGTCGTCAGTTCCTGGGATGGTTTGTCGATGAGGAGCTGACGCAGGCGTGGGACTTCTCCCAGCCTGTTTCGGGCGATATGACGCTCTATGCGAAATGGAGCGAAGAGACCGGCGATGGCGGCAGCGGTATCAAGCCTCCCATCGATCCCGGCGAGTCGAATCCGGCGCCCCAGGGCGGCCCTTCTTCGTCTTCGCCCGCGACGTCGCAGTCTGCCTCGTCTTCCTCCTATTCGACGAAGGTGGTGCCCACCTATGGCGTCGTGGCCACGCGCACCCCTCTTTCCGAGGTGACGCAAACTACTGCAGCGCTTGTTGCCGCTGATGACGAGAAGGCTTCTTCCGCAGCGCAGGAGAGTGCAAACGGCTCTTCTTCGAGCGCGAAGAAGGAACCCTCTGCCTCCGATTCCGCTTCTGCCGCCGCAGCCGACACGGCGTCCGCCTCCGCGACGCTCAATCCGCTTGCTGTCGCGGGCATCGCGGTCGGCGTCGTCGCCTTGGCGGGCGTCATGGTGTATTTCGTCGTCGCGCGCCGTCGCGCCTAGCCTAGGGAGGATCGAGCCATGTCTGATGGAAAAAAGAGCATCCTCGAGTCGGGCGACGTCAACGCGGCATCCCCGATAAGACGGCCCGCATCGCCCTGGTCTTTCCGCGGCCGCTCCTTCGGCGAAAAAACCGCTGACGAACACCCAGCGCGCCGTCATGGCCATCGTATCCGTTGCGGCCGTTGCGATTATCGCGGTATCGGCGTCCTTCCTGTTCGCACCGGGAGGAAACATCCGATCCTGCGGCTCTTTCGAGACGACGCAACAGGAGTCTTCGGACGAAGGCGACGCTGCCTCTTCGGAGCCGGCCTCTGATTCTTCCGAGACCTCCGATGGGGCTTCATCCGATAACAGCGTGGGCGAGACGTCCGATGCGTCGGGCCAGGAGGCGTCTGAGACTTCCGAAGCAGTGCAGACCGGCACCGAAACGGTGGTCACATCCGACGCCGGCGGCGGCCAGGCGGCAAGTTCCGGGGCCTCTTCTCAGTCCGCTCCGGCTCCCGAGTCCAACCGCGACGTGGTGACCATCACCGTTTCCGTAACGAGCGCTGCGGTGGGCAACCCCGTCTCGGCGGGTCCTGTGCAGTTCTCCTTCGATCGCGGGGCGACGGCTCTTGACGCTTTGGTGGCGACGGGGCTGTCCGTCAATGCGAGCAGTTCGCCTTTCGGCGGGGTGTACGTAAGCGCCATCGGCGGCCTTGCCGAAGACACCTCCAAAGGCGCATGGGGTTGGAAGTACTCCGTGAACGGCTCAGATCCGCAAATGTCTTCTGGGCTGTATACGCTCAACGACGGCGATGTCGTCGCATGGCGTTATGTGACCGATATCAACGGATAGCAGCGTGATGCGTCGCAAGCGCCCGTCCCGTGAGGGGCGGGCGCTTTTCCTCATGCGTCGCTCACTATGACCGGAGGGTTCATGGAAAACGTATTCTCTACCTATCATCCCGCGGTCGCATTCGTCTTTTTGGCATGCGTCCTCGTGTTTTCTATGGCGGCCATGCAGCCGGTATACGTGCTTATCTCGTTCGCAGGTGCGTTCGCCACCTCGTGCGTGACACGCGGCTTCAAGCATACGGTGCGTTCGCTGCTTTGGATCGTGCCCATGTGGCTGGTCGTCACGGTGGCCAATCCGCTGTTTTCGGCGATGGGATCGACCGAGGTTGCTCGTTTCGGCCTGTTCGCCGTCTATGCGGAATCCCTGCTTTACGGCGCTTGCTCGGGCGGCATGCTCGCATCGGTGTTCCTGTGGTTCTCATCCTATTCCGCCTGCATGAACAGCGATCACTCCCTGGCCCTGTTCGGCAACGTGGCTCCCGTGGTCACGCTGATGATCACGCAGGTCATGCGCCTCGTCCCTCAGTTTCTTTCGCGCGGGCGCTCGATCGTCATGGTGCAAGACGCCGTGAGTGCCGCCGCGCCGCGCACGAAGAGGCAGAAAAGGGACGGCAGGCTCAGGGTGGTCAGCATCCTCATGGGCTGGGGCATGGAAGACGGCATCGAGCGCAGCAGCGCCATGCGCGCTCGTGGCTACGACTGCGGCGCGCGTCGCACGACGTATAAGCGCTATCGGTTTGCCGCCGACGACATGGCGGTCGTCGCGGTGATTGCCCTATTCGCGGCAGTCAACGCCGTGCTGGCGTATGTCGCGTGTTCTCAGTATCGGTTCTACCCGACGGCGAGCGTGTTGGTTGCGTGGTGGGGATATGTTCCCTATGCGCTCATGATGCTCATTCCCGTTGCGTTGTATGCAAAGGAGTGGTGGCTGTGGCGCTCGTTGAAGTAAGCGATTTCTCGTTCGCCTATCCCGCCGACGGCGATGTTCGCCGGGGCGATTCGGGCGATTGCGTGCTTGACGGAGTCTCTTTCGAGGTGAACGAAGGAGATTTCTGCGTTTTGGTCGGTTCAACCGGATCCGGCAAGACCACCCTTCTGCGCTCGCTCAAACCGGAGCTGGCGCCCGAAGGCGCGCGCACGGGGTCTATCGCCATTGCGGGAAAGAAAATCGTCGAAGACGGCGAAATGGTTTCGCCGAAAGATTCGCGCGGCCTTTCTCCCAGGGAATCGGCCGCTTCCATCGGGTTCGTCATGCAGAGCCCCGAAGCCCAGATCGTGTGCGATACCGTATGGCACGAGCTCGCGTTCGGCCTGGAGAACCTCGGCGTCGAACAGGAGGAGATGCGTCGTCGCGTAGCGGAGGTCGCGCATTTCTTCGGGATAGGACCGTGGGTGCGTTCGTCGGTGGAGGCGTTGTCGGGCGGGCAGAAGCAGCTGGTCAACCTGGCTGCGGTCTTGGCGTTGCGCCCACGCTTGCTTCTGCTTGACGAGCCGACTTCCCAGCTCGATCCAAACGCGCTCAAGCAGTTCCTCTTCATGCTCGGTCGTGTGAACCGCGAGCTGGGCGTCACCATCATCATGGCCACTCATGCTCCCGAGGACGTGGCTGCCTATGCGACGCGCACCATAGCCATGGGGAGGATAGGCGATGTCGGCACGCGCGAGCAGGTGGAAGCCGTGCTGAGCAAACGCTGGAAAGCTTGGGATGTCGCTTCGGCCGGGCGAGGCGTGCGAGATGCGCGCTCGTGCTGCGTGCGCGTGCGCGAGGCGATGTTTCGCTACGAGAAAAGCGCGCCGTGGGTGCTGCGCGGGGTTGACCTGCGGGTGCGGCGCGGAAGCGTGCACGCGCTTGTCGGGGGCAACGGCTCGGGCAAGACCACGCTTCTTAACTCATGGCCTAAGCGGGGTCCCCTCAGCGCGGTAGGATAGAAAACGACCTCGTGGGCGCGCAGGCGCTGTTGCCGCAGGACCCCAAGGCGCTCTTTGTCTGCGACAGCGTCGAAGAGGAGCTCGCGGAATGGCGCGAGCGGTGTGGATATACCCGCGAGGACGAACGCGCGATGCTGTGTCGATTCGGGCTCGAAGGGTGCGAAAAGCGCCATCCCTACGACCTGTCGGGCGGCCAGCAGCAAAAGCTCGCGTTCGCGAAGCTGCTGCTTTGCAAGCCCGAGCTTTTGCTTCTCGACGAGCCCACGAAGGGGCTCGATCCCGCATCCTGCGCGGATGTTTCGACCATCGTGCGCGACTTGGCGGCAGAAGGCTGTACCGTCGTATTCGTAACGCACGACCTCGATTTCGCGCTGGTGACCGCCGACGAGGTGTCCATGCTCTTCGACGGGGAGACGGCGTGCACCGAAAGCGCCCGCGAATTCTTCGCCAACAACCTGGTGTACAGGCCCAATGCCGTATCGCGCCTGTTCGGAACGCTGCTTCGTCGGTGGGAAGGGGAGTCCGCATGAGACGCGCGATCAATATCGTCGTGGAGCTTGTCGCCGTCGTGATGGCTCCGATCGCGCTTGTTGCGTGCGCGATGGCGGGAGTCGACCAGGCGGCATTGTTGAGCCTCGTCGTCGCGGTGGCGTCGCTGGTTTTGTTCTTCGCGGGGTATGAGAAAAACGCCCCGCGTCTGCGCGATACCATGCCCGTGGTGGTTCTCGCCGCTCTAGCAGCAGCGGGGCGCATTCTGTTCGCTCCGTTTCCGAGCTTTAAGCCGGTGTCGGCCATCGCCATCATAGCGGGCGCTGCCTTCGGCAGGCGCAGCGGCTTTATGGTGGGAGCGCTTGCGGCGTTGGTCTCGAATTTCTTCTTCGGGCAGGGGCCATGGACTCCCTGGCAGATGTACGGATGGGGGCTTATCGGGTATCTGGGAGGCGTTTTGGCTTCGCTCGGGGCTTTCGACGGCGTGCGCCAGGTGTTCGGTCGCATTCGGGTAGAGGAAGGCGAAAGAGACGATGCTGCGTCTGCTTCGCGCTGCGAGTCTGGTGCGTCCACTTCGAGCCCTGAACCCGCCGCGCCCGCTTCATGTTGCGAGTCCGCCCCGCCGCCTCGCGCCGCCGTGAGTTCGCGAAAGCTATCTTGGGGCTGGTGCCTTTGGTTGCCTGGGGGTTCGTCTCGGGATATCTTTACGGCTTCGTTCTCAATATCTGGAGCATCGTGGGCTTTTACCATCCGCAATCTATCGGACAGGCGCTTGTCGTATATGCCGCCGCGCTTCCTTTCGACACCATGCACGCCATATCAACGGCGGTGTTTCTGGTGGTCTTGTACGGTCCGTGGATGCGCAAGCTCGCGCGCATCAGGAAGAAGTATGCGCTGCTGGGCGGATGATTATGCGTGCTGCGAGGCAAGGACACGCCGCCCTTCGAAAGGCGTGTTTGCAAGAAGGCGATTGCGCAGCTGCCGAAGGGGGCGTGCGACGAAAAACGGGGCTCGGCGCAACTGAACTGCGCGCCGAGCCCCGCTTGCTATTTCGAAAAGGGCGTGTTACAGGCTGGCAAGCGCCTGCTCGACGTCGGCGATCAAATCCTCCGTGGACTCGATGCCGCAGGACAGGCGCACCATGTCCGGCGCGATACCGCACGCCTCAAGCTCGGCGTCGTTCATCTGGCGATGCGTGGCGTTCGCCGGGTGCAGGCAGCAGGTGCGCGCGTCGGCCACGTGCGTGGCGATCTGGGCGATTTTGAGGCTCTTCATGAACTGCTCGGCAGCAGCACGGCCGCCGGTGAAGCCGAAGCTCACCACGCCGCAGGAGCCGTTCGGCAGATACTTCTGGGCGAGGTCGTAGCAGGAGTCGTCGGGAAGGCCCGGGTAGCGCACAAAGCGGACCGCCGGGTGGCCGGCGAGGAACTCCGCCATGGCCTGGCCGTTCTTGCAGTGCTGCGGCATGCGCACGTGCAGGCTCTCCAGGCCCAGATTGAGCAGGAAGGCGTTCTGCGGGCTCTGGATGCTGCCGAAGTCACGCATGAGCTGCGAAGTGCACTTGGTGATGAACGCGCCTGCCTGGCCAAACTTCTCGGCGTACACTACGCCGTGGTACGTCTCGTCCGGAGTGGTGAGGCCGGGGAACTTATCGGCATGAGCCATCCAGTCGAAGTTGCCGGAGTCCACGATGGCACCGCCCACGGTTGCGCCGTGGCCGTCCATGTACTTGGTGGTGGAGTGCGTCACGATGTCGGCGCCCCACTCGATGGGGCGGCAGTTCACGGGCGTGGGGAAGGTGTTGTCCACGATCAGGGGCACGCCGTGGGCGTGGGCTGCCTTGGCGAAGCGCTCGATGTCGAGCACGGCGAGCGCAGGGTTGGCGATGGTCTCGCCGAACACGCACTTGGTGTTGGGGCGGAAGGCCGCCTCCAGCTCCTCGTCGGTGCAATCGGGCGCCACGAACGTGCATTCGAGCCCCATGCGGCGCATGGTGTGCGCGAGCAGGTTGTACGTGCCGCCGTAGATGGCGGAGCTTGCCACCACGTGGTCGCCGCAGCCGGCGATGTTGAACACGGCGAAGAAGTTGGCCGCCTGGCCGGAGGAGGTCAGCATGCCTGCGGCGCCGCCTTCGAGCTCGGCGATCTTGGCCGCCACGTAGTCATTCGTGGGGTTCTGCAAGCGGGTGTAGAAGTAGCCGGCCTCTTCGAGGTCGAAGAGCTTGCCCATGTGCTCAGAGGTGTCATACTTCCAGGTGGTGGACTGATAGATGGGAATCTGGCGGGGTTCGGCGTCGCCAGGGCGATAGCCGCCCTGCACGCACGTGGTGCCAATCTGTTCGGTCATGTGGTCTCCTTCGCGCTTACAACTTGTTGTGCGGCATTATGCCGTCGCATGGGCGGCTTGAAATGACTGGGCTATTATACGGGCCTAAACTGCCGCGATCGTCCGCATGAATGATTTAACGAAATTGTCGCACTCCCTGACTGCTTTGGATATTGGCGATGCATGCGTAATGAGTGCATCTTCCTAGCGTGTATTGACAACGGAGTCCTGGATGGCAGGCGGAATTTCGTAAATGCTCAAGAGATTGTGGGCGCGATATCAATAAGCAAGCAGGGCTTTTGTCTGCGACGCTGAAGGTGGCGAAGCAATGTGCGGGAGCGTTGCTGGTTTGTTTGCAATGCGGGGCTTGCTCTTGATTGGTAGAACTCCTGGCAGCAGAAATCCGTGCGACCGCAGCGGACGTATCTCTGCTGCGGTCGCTGCGGAAGGAGGGGTTTCAAATGGCTTCGGGCTCTCTAGCCGAGGCAAAGCACGGTTGCCTCGAGCCAAGGATGACTAATTATGATTGGGCAAGCATGTAGCGAACTGCCTGCAGGCCCTTTCCTTGGCTTCCTACGCCACGGGTTCCGCATACCACTTCGCCAGCAGCATATAGGCCAGAGATCGGCTCGCCTTGTTCGTTGAGCACTTGGCCATTTTCGTTTGCGGCAAGTCCGTCGAGCGTGATATGCATCGACCATGTGATTGGGACCACGTAGAAGGGAGGGGTCTTGATATAGCAGGTTTCGTCGAAGATCGTCCTACCGAATTCTTCGTCTATGCCGGTCTCTACCGATTTATTGAACGCGTCGATCGTTGACAGGAATGTGTCCGTATCGAATCCTGCCCATTCTGCAATTTCTTCAAGCGAATCCGCAGAATAGACGGCGTCAATATCTATAAGGTCTTGCACTTTGGTTCCGGTAAAGGTGTGAATGCCGTTTTCGTCAATCAAGCTATTGTTGGCGTCGCTGACAGACCAAACTTCACCTTCCTGCGCCATGATGGATTTAGTAAGCGTGAACCGGTCCTGCAGCTCGTCAACGAAACGATTTCCCTCCGAGCTAAATAGCACGGGTAAGGCGGGATTCCACATTTGATCCTCGGGGATGAGCGTGCGGGCGTTTACCGTGGGGAGCACCATTTGGTTGTAGTCGAGGGTGTCGAATCGCGCTCCTACCGCTTCTGCCATCACAATGCCATCGCCTGTGTGCCCGTATGTGTTATCGCACGGGATGTCGTCCAACGATTCCCAATCCCAGAGCTTATCGTGCTTGATGAGAAGTTCCTTGCTTCCGGAGTATCCGCCAGTGCTGATGAGCACGCCTTTGTTTGCTTTCACGGTGTACTGAGTGCCGTCTGCGCACGTGCCCTTTGCGCCGACAACGCGTCCATCTTCCATGAGCAACTCTTCAGCGGGGGTCTCAAGCAGCATCGTGATGGGGAATTCGTTCGCTTGCATTTCGCTGTCGTAGAAATCGAACCATCCTTCACCGCACACACCATCTTTGACGTTGGTAAAGTGAGGGTAAGGGTAGCCCGTTATGCCTGAAAGCGGCTTGAATTCCATTCCCATATCCGTGAGCCACTCTAGGCAGGCAGCTGCATCTTTGGCGTATGAGTGTTGGAAGTCATACGTATTTCCCTCCAGCATTATGAGGTCGAGAGCCAAGAATTCTGGCGAGCTGAATACCTTGGTCGATCCCGTTGCGTAGTAGTCCTCCCACTGCTTGACGACTTCGTCGACGAGGCTCGGATCGGTTCCGGCCTCTCTGTGCTCATTGATGCGATTGTCGAAATAGGTTTTCCATCCGTCGGTCAAATCTGCGCGCAGGTCATCCGGTGCCTGCGTATGCTCCATAACGCCTCCGCTGACCAGACAATTGCCCCCAAAGAAGCATGATTTCTCGAATACGACCGTGTTTGCGCCCATTTGACCGGCAGCAACCGCCGCAGCCATGCCCGCAGCACCTGCTCCAAGAATTGCGATATCGCATTCTATTTCGACGGTGTCTTCTTTTTTGGCCCTGGCTTCACCTGTTCGCAAATCGTTTGAGTTTCCACCGGCCTGATCCACGCAATCCGCAATGGCATCGATCAACCCCATACTCGCAAGGGTTGCTCCCGTCGTAGTGTCGACGTTAAGGGATTGAAGCTCTATGACGTCTTGGGGAATTCTCTCGAACGCCATAGCGGCGATTCTTTCGGTTTCCTTGCTGTCTGTGACCTCGATTGATTCGATTGCCGAATCGCTGAACGTGACGTTGACAACAATGTTGCCTTTTTTACCTTTGCCAGTTCCGCTGTATGTGCCTGCAGAATAGGTTCCTTCTTTATTGCTTCCCGTCGTGGAGGGAGCGCATCCCACGATGGATGTTGCCATTGCCATAGCGGCTCCTGCGGCAGAGAGCTTGATGAAATTACGTCTACCGATAGGCGCGCCTGCGACGTGAGTCGTCTTGTTCATGGCTGAATCGTCATTGCCGTTGATAGCCTTGTATTCCATTTCCCCTCCTGAAGATTTAAGGGTATATTGAGTATGCATCGGCGCCAATCTGGGTTTATTGTATTGTGCGAATGGGGATTGGGGAAATGCCGTTTTCGGCGCTATTGATGCGGCAAATGCATAAATGTGTTGCCGCGAGGAGGGGCATTGATTAGCTTCGACTACATAAACGAGTTCTTGATTCTTGCAGAAACCCTGAATTACTCGAAAGCAGCTCAAGAAGCATTTATCACCCAGCCTGCGCTTAGCAGGCATATTGCATCTCTCGAAGAGTCTATGGGGGTAAAGCTTTTCGAACGAACCACCCGCGAAGTTTCTTTGACGGAGGCGGGAAAATGCGCCTATGAATCTTTCTGTGCCATTCGGAATCAATTCGAGTCGCTTCAGGTGAAGCTGAGTGCTCTTGAGTCGAAAAAGAAACAGCGTCTGACTCTATGCTGCCCGAACTATTGGATGGGCGACTACATCGAGCCAATCATCATGTCTCGGGATTTTATCGAGTTGCCGTATTCGGTGCGTTTGGAGGCGCATCAACCGACTGATTCGCTTTCAAGGGTGCAAAAGGGAGCGAGCGACATGTTCTTCGGCCTTGGCTTGCCCACCGATCTCGACGAAAGCATAGAAATGAAGCATTTTATCGATGAACCCGCCTGTGTCCTCATGGCGAGTAGCGACCCACGTTTGAAAAAGGGAAGTGTGAGGTTGGCGGAGCTAGAGGGCGATACCGTCGTGTTGATTGACGAAGGCAATAGGGGCTATGATGCCATGAATCGCTTCATACTGCGTCTTTTTGATGATAGAGGAATTCGGATTGGTGGAGTTGAGTACGCCAATCAGGTGGAGACCCTCGGGGCGACCATACTTGAATGCAGAGGGGTTAGTGCCATGCCCGCCGCGTTGCGACATATGAAGCGCAGCTATCTTTCCTCCGTTCCTCTCGATGATGAATTTCAGTTTCCTCTGTGCTTCTACTACAGAAAAGACTCGGGCAATCCGGCCATCCCCGCGCTGCTTGATGTTGCCAATCGCTATCTCGAAAATCTCGAATCTGACAAGCAGGAGATATTCGACTGAAGTTGAGGCTTGAGAGCCTCTGCGCTTAGGAGGCACAAAGGAGATGCTCTCTTAGGGTAGAGCTTTTGCTTCTGGGTATTTTGGACGTCGAATTGATTCACGACTCAGAAGCTTGCCGCGCATCGGGTCTTTGATTTCTTGGGTTCGAGTGTTTTGGATCATATGAATCGCGCTACAATAGCACGCGTCTTTGCATCGTTACACCTGAGGAGCCCATATGCCCATCCGCATCCCCGACGCGCTGCCCGCGACCTCCATCCTCGAGGGCGAGAACATCTTCGTCATGACCGAGCACCGCGCCATGCATCAGGACATCCGTCCGCTGCGCGTGTTGCTGCTCAACCTCATGCCCACGAAGGTCGTCACCGAGACGCAGATCATGCGCAAGCTCTCCAACACTCCGCTGCAGATCGAGGTGGAGCTGCTGCGCATCGCAAGCCATCAGTCGAAAAACGTTTCCGCCGACCATCTGGAGACGTTCTATCGCACGTTCGACGAGGTGAAGGACTATCGTTACGACGGCATGATCATCACTGGCGCCCCGGTGGAGACCCTGGACTTCGAGACGGTAGATTATTGGCCCGAGCTGGTGAAAATCATGGACTGGAGCCTGACGAACGTTCACAGCGTGTTCCATGTGTGCTGGGGAGCCCAGGCAGCTCTGTACCATCATTACGGCGTGCCGAAGCACAATCTTGACGAAAAATGCTTCGGCGTTTTCGAAAACCGCCTGATCAAGCCTTCGTCTCCGCTGGTACGCGGCTTCAACGACGTTTCAATGATGCCCCATTCCCGTCATTCCGAAACGCGCTACGAGGATATCGTCGCCAACCAGAAACTCGAGGTCATCTCCTATTCCGACGAATGCGGCGTCTCCGTTGCTAAGAGCATCGATTCCAAGCATTTCTTCGTGTTCGGGCATCCCGAGTACGACCGCGATACGCTCAAGCTCGAATACGATCGCGACGTGGAGCGCGGACTGATATCAAGGTGCCCGTTCACTATTATCCCGACGACGATCCCACCAAGACCCCGATTGTTTCCTGGCGCGCCGAAGGCCAGCTTATCTACACCAATTGGCTGAACTATTACGTCTACCAGACCACGCCATACGACCTCGAGGCGCTGTAGCTCGACGTTACAAGATTGTGCTGCGCCGCACGGCTGCGCAAGACTGCGCCGCGCCGTGCGGCGCAGGGATTTTTGCCGGGGTTTCATGCGGCCTTGCGGCGCGGGGGGTCCGCCGGGGTTTCGCGCGGTCCGTGGGCGCGGGCGATTGCCCGTGTTTGTGCGAATGTGGCGCATCTGTCGGAAAAATGCACGAAACGCGGTTCGTTTTATCGCAAAACGCGCGAAACGTATCAAACCAATGAGTTTCGAGTGCCTTTCTTGATGAAATAATCCACATATAACTAAGATATGTGGATAAACTAACCTTATTCTCTACTTCGCAGGATTGTTTTGAGGGATCCACTGATACATTTCGTGGGTTTTGCGAGTGTCGCCATCGGTTTTCGTGCAGTTTAACGGCGGCGGGCTGTTTTTTTGAATGGTACGACGTCGTCCGGCGCCTGGTTCGCGCGGCATTGTGGGCCGCGCCGCGCCCGCGGTGCAGCCTTCCTGCGCGGGTTATTGCCGGTCGGCGCTGGCCATGGCATCGAAGGCGTCGACGAAGGTCTCCTGCTGTTCATCGGCGGATATAGCGGCCTCGCCGTCGTCTTTTTGCGGACCGTAGGCTCCGAACCCAGCATGGTTGCCGCCTTCGATGACGACAGTTTTCGCATTTGCTGGAAGCTTGTCCGCGTTTTCAGCCAGCGAATCGAGATTCAAGACGAAGTCCTGCGAGCCGTAAATAGAAAGCGCGCTTAAACCGGTCTCCGAAAGATCGCTTGCGGGATAGGATGCAAGAAACGCTATGCCTTCCAGGATATCGGCGTGTTTCGCTGCGTATTGGGCAGCGGCGACGCCGCCAAGCGAGTGGCCGGCAATCCACCACGAATCGGCTTGTGGGTAGCCGTCCATGATGTCCGAAGCGGCATCGGTACCGAGAAAAGCCAGGTTGAACGGCATTTTCGCGATTACGCAGAGATATCCTTTATCGGCGAGCTTTTCTGCCAAAGGGACGTAGGCGTGAGGGTCTACTTTCGCGCCGGGATAAAACACCACTCCCGCTTCGATTGGCAACTTGCCTTCTAAAGAACCGGGCGGTGCGATGGCAATGCTCTCATCGTTTTCTTCCACCGATATCGCCTTCGCGTCCGACAGGAGGGTAAGTGTATCTTGCGCGTGGTAATAATCGGAGACGTATGCGCCGAAACCGACGGCGCCTGCGAACAGGACGACTGTCAAGGCGATGGCGATGCGTTTCGGCCACGGATGCGACTTCGCAGCTTGAGCTGGTGCTGCGTTGTTCAAGGAGTCCTTCTTTCTTTTCCTTTACGGCGAGCGTTTAGTGGCAGGTGCCAGTATACGCGGTGGTATCATCGCCGTCTGAGAAACCATGCGCCCGAAGCGGATTCGAGCGCGGCGTAAGCAGCGGAGAAACGGAGAGAGAATGATTTCCGAGAGCAGGATTCGAGTTCGTTATGCTGAGACCGACCGGATGGATCGTATACCATGCAAACTACTTGGTATGGTTCGAAATCGCACGTTCCGAATTCCTCAAGCTGGGATTTCCTTATGAAGACATGGAGGAGGCCGGCTACATGTCTCCCGTCGCGGATGTACAGCTTTCCTACGGCATGCCGCTTGACGTATGGCGACACGGCCATCGTGCGCACGCGCGTGACGAAGCTGACGCCCGCGAAAACGGTGTACTCGTATGAAGTGTATAAAGAAGGCCAGGTCGTTGGCGTGGACAAGCCATGTTGCACCGGCTCGTCCACGCATTGTCTTGTGAGCGAAAGCTTCAAACCGGTGAACCAGAAGCGCATCATGCCGGATTTGTACGCCGCGTACCAGGAGGCTCTTGAGGCTGACGAATAGAGGGGCCGGTGCCCGCGGTGCGCAGGGGTCATGCGGGGCTTCGCCGCACGACCCCTTACCGGCGCCTGCATGGCGACGCGCGCATGGGGAAAGCAACGGCAGATCCCACGCGCCGCGCCGCCTAGCGCAGCACGCCGCGGATGATGCGTTCTTTCAAGCGCGAATACGGCTGGTAGCGCAACGGCACGTCGACGCTGCTGCATTTGCGCAGAATGCTCTTGCGGTGGCTGAACGTGTCGAAGCTGTCTTTGCCGTGGTAGCTTCCCATGCCGCTTTCGCCGACGCCGCCGAACCCCATGTTGGACGTGGCGAGGTGCATGACCGTGTCGTTGATGCAGCCTCCTCCGAACGAAGCGCTGCGTACGATGCGGTCCTGCAGCGTGCGGTCTTCGGTGAACAGATAAAGCGCCAAGGGCTTCGGGCGCGCCTTGACGAACGCCTCCGCCTCGGCCATGTCCTCCACGACGAGCACGGGGAGCACGGGGCCGAAAATCTCTTGGCCCATGACGGCATCTTCTGCATCGACGTGATCCATGATGGTGGGCTCGATGCGCAGGTCTTCCACGCAGTGCGTGCCTCCATATACGGTTTTGGCGGGTCGACCAGCGAGAGGATGCGGTCGAAGTGCTTGCGATTCGCAATGCGCCCGTAATTGCGGTTGAGCAGCGCGTTTTCTCCGTACATCTTCGCGGTGCAGGCTCCTAGCAAAGCGACGAATTCGTCATGCACGGCGCGCTCCACCAGCACGTAGTCGGGCGCGACGCAGGTCTGCCCGCAGTTGAGGAATTTTCCGAACGCGATGCGTCGTGCGGCGAGCTCGAGGTTGGCGTCTGCGGCGACGATACAAGGACTCTTGCCTCCCAGTTCGAGCGAGACGGGGGTCAGGTTTTCCGCGGCCTTGCGCATGACGAGCTTGCCGACGGCAGGGCTTCCCGTGAAGAAGATGTAGTCGAATTTCTGGTCGAGCAGCTCCTCGTTGGCGGCGCGGCCTCCTTCGACCGTCGTCACGTACGACGGATCGAATGCGGCCTCCAGGATTTCGGCTACCACGCGGCTTGTGGCGGGGGCGTATGCGCTCGGCTTGACGACGCAGCAATTGCCGGCCGCGATCGCGCCGATGAGCGGTTCCATGCAAAGCATGAAGGGATAGTTCCAAGGCGCCATGACCAGCACGACGCCGTACGGCTCGGCCACGGTGAAGCTTTGCGCGGGAAAATTGCCTATGTCGGTGCGTACGCGCTTCGGGGCGGCCCATCCGCGCACGTGCGCTATGTGGTGACGCAGCTCGGAAAGCACCAGCCCTATTTCGCACATGTAGCTTTCCTGCGAAGATTTTCCCAGATCGAAGGCGAGCGCATCCGCAATGCGGCGTTGCGAGCGTCTTATTTCCGCGAGAAGCCGGCAGAGCGCGTCGATGCGTGCGTCCACATCCAGGGTTGCTCCCGTGTCGAAATGGGCACGCTGCTGTTCAACGATGGTTTTGACGTCCATGGCTGATCCTCCTTGCCGCTTTGGCAGCATTATAGTTCTCGTTCTACGCCCAGGGCGATTCGTTGGCCTGGGCCGCAATGGCGTTCGCTTCCTCTTGCGTGATCGCGCGGTATTTCACCATGCGCGTCAACACCTGCGCCTGGCGCTGGCATGCCAGGTCGTAGTTTTGGGTGGGGGCATAGACGCTCGGTGCGTTCGGCACGCCCGCGAGCAGGGTGCTTTCCCAGTCGTTCATGGCGCCGGGCGCCTTGCCGAGATAGCCTTGACAGGCGGGGCCGATGCCGTAGAGGCCCTCGCCGAAATAGATTGAATTCACGTAGAGCTCCAGGATGCGGTCTTTGCTCAGGGCGTGTTCGATATCGAACGCCATGAACACTTCCGCGACCTTTCGTTCTATAACCTGCTCCTGGGAGAAGAACTCGTTTTTCGCCAGCTGCTGCGTGATGGTCGATCCGCCTTCGACGATTGATCCTGCTCTCAGATCGTTGAACAGCGCGCGCCCCGTGGCGAGCGCGTCGAACCCGGGATGGCGGTAGAAGCGGTGGTCCTCGACGGATACAACTGCCGCTAGGTATGTCTCGGGGAGCTCCTCGAGCGGCGTGAAGCCGACGCGCGATTCGATGTCTGAAACCATGTCCGCAACGCTTTTCTCCTGTGCGGCGTTGTTATAGAGCGCGTATCCTCGCACGACGAAATACGCTGCTGCCGCCACAAGGCCCGCAAGCAGGGCGATGAGCGTCCATTTGACGATGCTTCCCAGGACGCGAAGCGCGATGGGCGGTTTCGAGATGTCGTTGGTGTAGGCGGCTCTTCTCATGGCGTCCCTCCTTTTGCTCTCGTACCAGTATGGCCCACTGTGCTCTCTCGAGCTTGACGGGCAGGTAGCGGCTTGGTGACAAAGACGGCGGCAAGGTGGCGAAATGCGTGCGCCGAGCCTGGTACAATGACTGGATGCATCATTGACTCAACGCAATTCCGATATACGAGGCAGGCGAAGTACGTGGCATTTCTGTTCGGGTGCGAAGGCATCCATCTTGAATATCCGGCAAAGACGGTTCTCGGCAACGTGACGCTCGGCGTCCACGAGGGCGACCGCATCGGCATCGTCGGTCAAAACGGCGATGGCAAATCAACGCTGCTCGGCGTATTGGCGGGCCTGGTCGAGCCCGACGAGGGACTCGTGCGCCATACGCGTGGCTTGCGCACAGGCATGCTGGGCCAGCGAGATTCGCTGGAAGACGAAGCGAGCGTCGAGTACGCGGTGGTGGGGGACACCCCCGAATACGTCTGGGCGGGCGACCCGCGCGTGCGCGAGGTTATTTCCGCGCTGATCGCGGATATCGCATGGGATGCCAAGGTGAAGACGCTTTCGGGCGGACAGCGTCGCCGCGTGGACCTTGCCCGTCTTCTCGTGGGCGATTGGGACGTGCTCATGCTCGACGAGCCGACAAACCACCTGGACATGCATGCTATCGCATGGCTTGCGGCGTATTTGAACCGTCGCTGGCCGAAGGGTACCGGAGCGCTTTTGACGGTCACGCACGATCGCTGGTTCCTCGATGAGGTGGCCAATGCCATGTGGGAGGTGCACGACGGCCTGGTCGATCCGTTCGAGGGCGGATATTCCGCCTACGTTTTGCAGCGCGTGGAACGCGACCGCGTAGCGCAGGTAACCGAGCAGAAGCGCAAGAACCTCATGCGCAAAGAGCTCGCATGGCTTTCCCGCGGTGCTCGCGCCCGTTCCACCAAGCCGAAGTTTCATATGGCGCTGGCCCAGGAGCTTATTGCCGAAGAGCCGCCCGTGCGTAACACGCTCGAGCTACGGGCCATGGCCATGCAGCGTCTGGGCAAGCAGTGCGTCGAGCTGACTCGCGTGACCGAGCGTTTCGGGGAGCGAACGGTGATCGACAACGTTGATTGGATTATCGGGCCCGGCGACCGTATTGGCGTGCTTGGCGAAAACGGAGCCGGCAAGACCACCTTGCTCAAGATTATCCAGGGCGCCATCAAGCCCACGTCCGGATTCGTGAAGATAGGCAAGACGGTCAAATTCGCCGTGCTCTCCCAGCGTCTGGACGAGCTTGAGGAAATGGGCAAATACCGTGTGACCGAGGTGTTGTCGCGCTATCGCACGCGCGTAGTGCTCGACGGCAAGGAGACCACGCCGGCAAAGCTTCTTGAGCGTCTGGGCTTTTCGTCGCGTCATTTGTACACGCGTATTTGCGATCTATCGGGAGGCCAGAAGCGCAGGCTGCAGCTTCTGCTCATTTTGCTTGACGAGCCCAATGTGCTTATCCTGGACGAGCCCGGCAACGACCTGGACACCGATATGCTTGCGGTGCTCGAGGACCTGCTTGACACCTGGGCGGGCACGCTCGTCATGGTGACGCACGACCGCTATCTCATGGAGCGCGTCACCGACGACCAGTACGCGCTCATAGGCGGCAAGCTGCGTCATTGTCCGCGTGGTGTTGACGAATACCTCGAGCTGCTTGACGAGCGCAATCAGCTTGCGGCATCGGGACGAACGTTTGCCGACGTGACGGGGCAGGGGGCCGCGGCCCAGGCCCAGCAGGGCGCGTCTTCGAAAGCTTCCGATTCCGGCTACACCAACGCGGAATTGCGCGAGATGAAAAAGCGTTTGGCAAGCCTGAATAAAAAGATGGGCACGGCCGCTCGCAAGGTGGAAGACAAGCAGGTCGAGATGGACGGCGCCGACCCTACCGACTTCGTGCGCTTGGGCGAGCTGCAGGCAGAACTTGACGAGTTGCGTGCGGCGAAAGAGGCACTTGAGGACGAGTGGCTTGAGCTGGCCGACGCCTTGGGCGTGGAGTAGAGATCGGCGAAGCGGAGCCTGTGCTGCAGCTTTTTGCCGAAGCGCCGTTGGCGTGCGAGGTTGAACGTCCCGGCGCTTTGGCGCTGTTTTCCGCGGCTTGAGCCCCGTTTCAGCGCATTATGCGCTGAAACGGGGCTTTGTTATCGCAAAAATCACGAAACGTATCGATTGCGTGTGCGTGCGATAGTTTTTTGGTTGAGATACTCCACGTTGCGTCCTTTATTGTCCATTAATTTTGTAAGAAAAGAATCTCGGGTTCGTTCTTGCGGGAAAACGGGTACGTTTCGCGAAATTTTTGAGTTTCAAAGGGCGATTTCGTGCATGCAGCTTGCAGGAATGCAGATTTTGCTGGGATGCTGATTTCTTGCACATGGAATTCACGGCAAAGGGGGTGCTGCTGCGCCTCCTTTGCCGAATGCGCTTTGCGAACGCGCTTGGCATGGAGCGTCGTGCCGTTGCGCGCGAAAAATGCGCGATCGCCTTCCTAGAGAACGCGGCATCGCGAAACGTTTTCCTCGCGTTCAAGATGGATTCGTGTTGTGGATATGGCCTCCAGGAATTGATTGTCGTGGCTTACGGCGATGAGCGCTCCGGGGAATTTCGCCAGTGCTCGTTGGAGCGCTTCGACGGAATGAATGTCCAGGTGGTTGGTGGGCTCGTCGGCGATAATCAGGGCTACGCAATCGACGATTCCGCAAGCGATGGCGAGTTTTCGCAGCTCACCCGGGCTGGTGCGCCCGCCTTCGAGGATGCGGTCGGGGTCGGAGTTGAGCCGCGAAACGATACTTAGGATGCGCCCTTTCGTTTCGGGCGCCTCCTTTTGGACGCGCCGCACAAGGCGAGCCGCCTCGCTCGCTGTGTATTCTTGGGGAACGAACAGGGTGGGAATCTCCTTGTCCATGCGGGTTATTAGATGATTGAGCAGCGTTGTTTTGCCGCTTCCGTTTTTGCCGCTGACGCCCACATGCTCGGTGTTGCCCACGAAAAATTGCGGAACATGCAACGCGAAGGGCGCGGCGGCGTTCGTTGAATCTTCGCATGTAATCACGGTTTCATCGGTCGACAGCAGGGTTTTGCGCGGATGCGGCCGCATGTCGAAAACGATTTCGCCGTCATAGCGTTTTTCGACCCGTGTGCGCGAAAGTTCGTCGCGTGCGCGTGCGAGTCGCGCATCCATGCTGCTCGCAAGCGCACCGGCTTTGCCGTCTGGCCCGGTGAAGACTGCCAGCTGGCGTTTGGCGCGTCCGTCCGAATCGTGCTTGTCGAGCCCGCGTGCGCTGCGCCGCTTCGCCGTTTCGCCGCCTCCTCGGCGCGCGGATGTGTCGCGCTGTAAGGCGGCTACCGTGCGCTTGCTTTTTCATTGCGCGCCGCGCGCAGAAGTTCGCGTTTTGCGCTGTTCAAAGGCTTCACCATACGTTCCTGGCCTCATGATTGCGGCAACGTTTTCAAAGCAGAGGCATTGGCGCGGCAGGGAGTCATCAGCGAGCGGTCGTGAAATAAGGATGCCGATCCAAAAACCCCCGCAGCGCAAGGATGCGTTCGCGGCACGCCGCATCGACGTGATTGGTCAGTTCGTCTAGAACGAGCAATTCGGTCTGCTCCACAACGCCACGGCTATCTGGAGTTTTTTCTGCTCGCGCCGCTAAGTGAGCTCGAATTCGCCACGGCGCGTCGTCAGGAATTTCCAGCGTAGAGCGCAAACGAACGGCATCGGGAGCAAAGTCGCAGGCGAAGTCATAGAGCGTCGCTGGCTCGATGCGAGGGTCTTGTTCGCAGTAGACGAAGGGGAGTCGGGCGGATACGGTGCCTTCGTCGGGGCGTACAAGTCCGCACGCGATACGCGCGAGCGTCGTTTTCCCGCAGCCGTTATCGCCGATGACGGCGGTCCAGCCTGCGTCGAAGGTGGCCGACACGTCGCGCAGTGCGGCTTCGGCGGCTGGCGGATACGTGTAAGTGATGTGCGATAGGGTGAGAAGAGTGCGTGCCATGGGCGCCTCCGATTGTACGGGGTCGCGCATGAGGGCGAAGACGTGCGTCAACGAGGCGTGGAGGATTTCTGGCTCTTATCAGGTGAAATCGGCATTAGTGAAAAGTCGGAGCCGCGTGTGACGTATGAAAATGACGATGCTGCCCGGCATGCGCGAAAGCTTTGCCGCATAAGCGGCCTGATGCGGATGGGGCACAAGAATGTGCATCGTCTAAAACTTCATGTATGCGGAGCTCCTTAGAAGCGGATGCGCACGGCATCCTGGTTGACTGCGTGCACAAGGGTAGCACGGCGCGTTTTGCGCGGCAAGTGCCGGCATGCATCGCGCCCCGAGTCGCATCGGTATCCCCGCCGTCGACCTTCGAAACATTGCCGATTACGGAATTCAAGAGAGGTCGTCCGCCGCTTTTGGCGTTAGGGGCGCAGGCGGCGAGTATCATACGCAGCCTTATCGAGCAGATGGCAGAGCGGAGGCTGATGCGTGATGGACAAAGAGAACAACCGTCCATATGCTCGCGATGGAAAGCCCTATGTGCGTGACGCAGGCTGGGCCGGACGCGGTCCGCTCGGGGAAGCAGCCCTGTCGGCGGCGATGGTCATGCTCGCCCTTGCGGCTGGCTTCGCCGTCGGATTTTTGGTGTGGGCGGTGCTTTCGCTTGCCAATGGGCTGGTTGCGCTGCTGTGGGATGCGCTCGGCAAAAGAGGCGGCGAAGGTTTCGCGACGCCCTGGTTCCCACTTGTCGTATGCACGCTGGGAGGCCTGGTCATCGGTGTATGGACTCATTTTCTCCAAGGGGCGCCTGCGCCGCTTGAAACGGTCATGGCGTCGTTTAAGAAGACGG
The DNA here is from genome assembly GCA_047240885.1 of Slackia sp. Taxonomy (GTDB): domain Bacteria; phylum Actinomycetota; class Coriobacteriia; order Coriobacteriales; family Eggerthellaceae; genus Slackia. The sequence goes on from JBKTHK010000010.1 coordinate 21,370, forward strand.
GTTCTTATCGCGTGGAAGGAGCGGGAAGGTCGGTCGTCGGTTTTTTGCTGCCTATCGTGTTCGGCGGTTCCGTCGGTCCCGAGGCGGGCTTGACGGGTCTCATCGCGTCGGCATGCTGTCGGCTTCGCGACCTTCTCAAGCGCGCGGGTCTGCGCGCCGGAGCGATTGGAGATGCAACGATCGCCGCGAGCGTTGCGGCCATATTCGGCACTCCACTGGCGGGCATCGTGGCAGGCGTCGAAAGCGCGCCTGACGAAGCGCCCGATCCGAACGAATACGAGCTGCGCCGCTCGGCGAAAACGGTGCTGTATTTCAGCGCGGCGCTCGCAGCGTTGGGCGGGGCTTCGGCATCCTCTGCGCTTTTCGGAGGCTCTGGCGGATTGCCTCGTCTCGCCGAGCCGGCGCCCGGGGCGTTCGACCCGATTTGGTTTCTTCCTTGCATCGCCTTCGGGTATGCGCTCGCCCTTGTATTCGAGGGGTCGGCTGCGTTGTTCTCGCGTTTGTCGCGACGTGTGGGAGATACTGCGTTCGCCGTTATCGCAAAGCCGACGGCGGCGGGTCTTATCATGGGTGGAATCGCTGCCGTTTTGCCCAACGTGCTGTTTTCCGGCGAGGTTCAAACTCACGAGCTTGTGTCTGATTGGTCGGAAGCCGGCGCGTTCGTTCTTCTGGCGACAGGGGTCCTCAAATCGGCGATCACGCCCATGTGCCTGAATATGGGATGGAGCGGCGGTCATTTCTTTCCGTGCATTTATTCTGGCGTGAGCTGCGGTTTCGGTATTGCGCTGCTCGCGGGGGCCGATCCTACTTTTGCCGCTGGCGTGGTGACTACGTCGTTTATCGCCTGCACGACCCGCAAGCCGCTTCTCTCTGCGGGCATACTGTTGCTGTGCTTCCCTCTTCATGGGATGCTATGGTGCGGTCTCGCCGCGGTGATCGGCTCGCTGCTTCCTCTTCCGCGCGCACGGCATGCTGGATCGGATGCCGAAGAGGAGATTCGGGAGTTGTGACGAAGGGCGTCGTTTCGAAGGAATGGGGAGGTCTTATGGAGGAGCGGATGAAGGGCGAACCCCGTCGCGTCCGCGGCAGGTTCAAGCTGCGCACGGTAGCTGCGGTCATCAAGGCATCGGGGCTTGCTCCTTCGGCGATCGCCTTTGCCGTGCTGTTTTTCTCATCTGCTTTTGCGGTACATGCAACAGAGCCCGGCGTTGTCTCGCTCGGGGATGCGGTATGGCTGTGCTTTCAAGTCGTTACGACTATCGGCCTGGGGGATTTTACCAGCACGACGATGGTGGGGCGCCTTGCCATCATGCTTTTGAGCGCGTATTCGGTATTTTTCCTGGCTATTGTGACGGGCGCGGTAGTGAGCTATTGTTCCGAAGTCATGCGGCGCGACTGGGATGAGGACGTTTCCGGATTGCTTGACGAGCTCGATCGTTTGCCGGAGCTTTCCGAGGGAGCTGGTCGAATTTTCCGCTCGTGCGAAAAGGGTTCTTTCCGTCTGCACCGTTAGCAAGCGCCCTGCCGTTTCGCTTTTCTTGGCGGCGCGGTTTCTGTCGGCGACGTGCATTGAAACGAATTGGAGGAGCCATGATTCTGTCCATCAAGCAGGAAAGCGTGTTGACTGTGCGTGAGCAGCAGATTCTCTATCACATCGCCCGCGGTCTTTCCAACAGGGGAATCGCTGCGCGTCTGGCTCTTTCCGAGCAGACGGTGAAGGTCCATTTGGCGAACATGGCGGCGAAGGCGCATTGCGACAATCGAGCCGCGCTTGTTGCGTATGGTTTTGAAACGGGCGTGCTGCGAGGCAGGTAAGATTTTCTCGAAGTCTGCTGCGAAATCGGTAAGGATCCGCCGTCTTTTCGCCTATACGCCGTGCGACGTACGTCCTGTGCCGCGATTAGCCCGAATGGGTTATTTTGCTTTGTCGCGCGCGTCGGTATGCTGAAAACACGTCGAATCCCCGACGAAAAGCATCAAAGGAGAACGATGGTCGCCTTTCTCATGGCCGTGGCAAGCGTCACGCTGTATGGCTGCTCTGCCGGTTTGTGCGCCTTTCGCACCATTCGAAAAAGCGATCGTTTTCCTGTTGCTGCTCGACTTCTCTTCCTTGCGGCTTTCCTGCTCCATTCCGCGTCGATCGGAATGGAATCGGTGAGCACGTCGGGAACTATTCTTCAAGGTCCGAACATTCTCATGCTTGCATCCTGGGTGCTTGCCTTGGTGTCGCTTTTCGTATCCGTTGCAAGCCGCCGACCGTATGGGTATCTAGCCATCGCGTCGGCAACGGTATCGCTTTTCATCCTGTTTTCCCAGATGATTCTTATGGCTTCAGGCTATGCGCTTTACGCGAATAGCGCCTACGAGCAGTGGCCGTCGCTCGTTGTGCATATTCTGCTTTTCCTGGTGGCCATGGCGTGCTTTGTGATCAGCGCCGCCGCATCGGCCATGCAGCTTTACAAGCGCCGCCTGATGAAGGCACGCAGCGCACGGCTGTTCAGCTTGAGCATGCCTGCCATCGAGACGCTCAATAGGGTGGCGAAGCGTGCCGCTTTGGTAGGATTTCCCCTGTTCACGCTGGGGATGCTAATCGGTTTCGGCCGCTACGCGATGCATCATGGAGCCATGGTTGCACTGGGCCCCGAGGTTTTCCATCTCTGGCCGCGCATCGGGCCTGTCTCTTGCAGTCTGGACCGTCATCGCCGCATTCGTGGCGCTATCGTATCTCGTGCCCCATGTGGCGAGCTCGAAGTGCGCTCTGTGCTTTCTATCTGCGGTTTCTGGGAGCGCTGCTGCTCATGTTCGTGACGGCGGGCTAGCTATGGAGCTGGTGCTTGCAGGGATAGAACGCGCGTCAGCTCCGCGTGATGTGTGGCGCGCAGCGTCGGAGATGAGGCCGGCGAGCGTGCGACGCCTGCGCGGCGGCGCCGACATCGCAGAAGCGATGGTGATTTCCGATGGAGGCGCTTCGAGGCGTATGTCGTGATGCACGGCGGTTTTGACAGCTTCAGGTGCTGGCGGACATGGTCGCTTCGTGTCGGATGTGCGTCATCGCAGGTCATGGGGTGTTTGTATGCCGCCGAAGGCTTCGACGCCGCATTGCACGCCCTTCATGTCGCAAGCGGATACGACACGTTTTGCGCGACGGATTCTTCGCCTGTCGAAGCGATGCGCGCCGCGTACGCCGCTTCCGTTGTTCGCGGCGTATCGGGTGCGTGCACAAAGCGTCTCGTTGCGTCTGCGGTGAAATTCGGAACATGCAGCGCGGGCCGCGATGAGCAGGCATTGGCGCAACGCAGGGCCGTTTCCGCTCTTGAACTCGCACAATTCGTCTTCGACGATTTGCCGAAACGCGTCATGTTCGTCGTAGGGGAGAATCGCACGGGCGAAGCGGTGTGCGAGCGTTTGGAAGCATGCGGCGCGACGGTCGTGCGCACGGCGGCACGCGATGGCGCATGGCGTGAGGGCTTGGCGCGCGCGGACGTGGTGCTTTTCTGCGATGAGCAGGAAGCATGCGTGTTTTCCCGCGCGGAGGCAAAGAGCATGCGTCGCGCTCGCAGAGGCAGGATGAGCGTGGTCTTCGATCTGACCGAGCGGGGCTGCGTGGATGCGGGATGTGTCGGCTTCGACGATATTTTCGTGTATACGTTGGCCGATTTGCAAGGACTCGACGGCGGCGAAGATGCCGTGCGCGCGCCTTCGGAGACGTCGGTCATGCAGCACGCACGCGAAGAGGCGCACGAATACATGCGTTGGTTCGACGAGCGGCAAAGCGGGTAGGCCGGTTTGGATTATGGGGAAAAACGTGCGTTTTGCATGGGATAGAAATTGTATTTGACCTGCTAAAACGCTCGATTTCTGTAAGAACAAGCAAAGATTTTCGTAAGGAAAGGCGAAGGCGCGCCTTAGGTTTTTGCGCGCCGAAAAGGGGGTATCTATGATCGTATCGTGGATGACGACGAACAAATGCAACCTGAAATGCGTGCATTGCTATCAGGATGCCGAAGAGGCTACCGACAGGGAGCTGAGCACCGAAGAAGCCATGAAGATGATTGACGAAATCGCGCATGCCGGTTTCAAAATCATGATTTTTTCCGGCGGCGAACCGCTGCTTCGCCCCGATATCTTCGATTTGGTGGCGCATGCGGCATCGCGCGGTTGCGTCCTGTTTTCGGGACCAACGGCACGCTGATGCCTATGAGATTGCCATGCGCTTGAAGAATGCGGCGCATGCGCAATGGGCATCTCGGTTGACAGCCTCGATCCCGCCAAGCACGACAGATTCCGCGGTCTTGAAAATGCGTATGACCTGACCATGAGGGGCATCGAAGCGTGCAAGCGGGCGGGGTTGCCATTCCAGCTGCACACGACCGTAGTGGATTGGAATCGCGAGGAGATCTGCGATGTGACCGATTTCGCGGAGCGAATCGGTGCGATCGCCCACTATATTTTCTTCCTCATTCCGGTGGGTCGCGGCGAATTCATCAAGGAAACGAGCCTTGAGGTTCAGGAAAACGAAGCGCTTTTGCGCGACATCATGCTGAAGTCCCAGCAGGTGAGCATCGACGTGAAGCCGACGTGCGCGCCCCAGTTCACGCGCGTGGCCAAGCAGCTCGGCGTGGAAACGCGCTTTTCGCGCGGATGCCTTGCGGGCCTGACGTATTGCGTGGTGGGTTCCGAAGGCATCGTGCGTCCGTGCGCCTATATGACCGAGGAGGCGGGCGACGTGCGCGCCATGCCTTTCGACGAAATCTGGAAAACGAGCCCGGTGTTTCGTGCGTTGCGCACCGAGGCATATGGGGGCGCATGCGGCACGTGCGATTATCGCGAGGGTTGCGGAGGCTGCCGCGCTCGTGCGGCGTATTACCACGAAGGCGATATTCTTGCGCAAGACGATTACTGCGTTCACGGCTTGAAATTGGATGCATAAGCATCGTATTCGGATAAGAAAAAGGAAAGGAATTTCCATGATGAAGAGCGGATATGCAAAACGTTTCACAGCGGCGGGCATGGCGCTTGCTCTTGCGTGCGGCACTGCCGGCGTGCTTTCGCTAAGCGCTTGCGGCGCGGCCTCCGACGCCTCTGCGGATTCTCAGTCCGTCGCCGAGCAGGAGGCTGCAGCGCCTGAAAGCTACACGTTTACCGACGACATGGGCAACGAAGTCACGGTGAACGATCCGCAGCGCGTAGTCGCATGCATGGGCAGCTTTGCGAATACGTGGGAACTGGCCGGCGGCACGTTGGTGGGCGTATCCGACGACGCCTTCACCTTCGACAACTTCGACATCGCGTCTCCCGACGTGCAAAGCGTGGGTGATTTCGCGAGCCTTAATCTTGAGGCGATAGTTGCGCTTAAGCCCGATTTCGTCATTATGACCAGCGGAACGGGCGGCCGCGGCGGCGACTCCAGCCAGGCCGATTTCAAATCCGCGTTGGACGCGTCGGGCATTCCCGTGGCGTATTTCGAAGTGACCACCTTCGACGATTACCTGCGCATGCTGCGTGTTTTCTGCGATATCACGGGTCGCGATGACCTGTACGAGCAAAACGGCGTTGCCGTGCAGAAAGCGATCGACGACGCGATCGCTGCGGTTCCTGCCGAAGGCGATGCTCCTACGGCGTTGCTGATGACCACGTACTCTCGCGGCACTCGCGTGCAGGCGTCGTCTTCCATGGCGGGCGATATGCTCGCCGATTTGGGCGCGGTGAACCTGGCGGACGAGAATCAAAGCCTGCTGTCCGATTCCAGCCTGGAATCCATCATCGACCTTGATCCGATTTCATTTTCGTCATTCCATGGGCAACGACACGGCGGCGGCCACGAAAAACCTTGAGGCGCAGACCGCGGAAAACCCGCGTGGGCAACGCTTTCTGCAGTGCAAAACGATGCTATATCGTGCTCGATCCCAACTTGTTCCTCAAGCCCAATGCGAGTTGGGCGCAGGCGTAGACGCTTGCCGGGCATTTGTACGGCGCGGGCGGTAATGCGTAATGCCGACGGCGGCATTCGATGCCGCGCGCAGGGTTCGCGGGCGATGCGACGGCGTGTGTCGTCGTCGCGTCGCTCGGCGGCCTTGCCGCTCTGGTGGTCTTGGCGTTTCTGACGGGGTCGTCGTCGGTGAGCTTCGGCGAACTGGCGACATGGCTTGCCGGAGGGATGTGGATGAGGCGGCGAAGAGCATTTTGGTGAACGTGCGCTTGCCGCGCGTGGCGGCGGCGTTGCTCGCGGGCGCGGCGTTGGCCGTTGCGGGCGCGATCATCCAGGCGGTGCTGGATAATCCCTTGGCGAGTCCCAACGTGATAGGCGTCAATTCGGGCGCGGGATTATTCGTCCTGATGGCAGCCGCTTTTTTCCCTCAGGTGCCGTGGATTTCCCCTTGCGCGGCATTTGTCGGCGCGCTTGCGACGGCGGCGGTCATCTTCGTTATATCGCTGAATGCCGGCGTGTCTCGCTTGACCGTGGTGCTTTCCGGCATCGCGATCACCACGGTGTTCGGTGCGGGCATGAACACCATTTTGATCGTGGCGCCCGATGCTTACGTGGGTTCGTCCATGTTTTTGGCCGGCGGGTTTTCCGGCGTGCTGCTGCGCGACCTTGCCTGGCCGGCGGCGCTTATCGCGGTGGGACTTGCCGCGGGGTTTTCGGGCGCGCATCGGCTCAACATCATTGCGCTCGGTGACGATGGCGCATGCGCTGGGCTGCACGTGCGCGCGAGCGAGCTGGGAATGCTCGCCGTGGCCGCGTTGCTTGCCGGCGCGGCGGTGAGTTTCGCCGGTCTGCTCGGCTTCGTCGGGCTGATTATCCCTCATATCGTGCGCTTTTTGGCAGGTCACGACAACCGCGCAGTCCTGCCTATCTCTGCGCTGCTCGGCGCGGCGTTTGTGGTGGGCTGCGATCTTTTGACGCGCGTGCTCTTCGCGCCGTACGAAGTGCCCGTGGGCATTTTGATGGCGTTTGCGGGTGGGCCGTTTTTCATCTATCTGATTTTTAAGAACAGGAGGGGCGGCCTTGACTGACGAGTTTGCTTTCGCTGGCGGCGATTGCCACGCATTCGGCGGGCGCTCGATGGACTATCGGCGGTTCGATCGCGGCGCGTCACATATTCGCCATCAGCTGCGCGCGGTGTCGTTTGCCTACGACCACGTGCGGCCGCTTGTCGAAGATGTTTCGGTAGGATTTGAAAAAGGCCAGGTAACAAGCATTGTTGGACCGAATGGCTGCGGTAAGTCGACGCTTTTGAGGCTGGCGTGCGGCATTGTGCGCCCGCAACGCGGCGAGGCCCTGCTCGACGGTCGACCCGTGCGCGAATATGCCTCGCGGGAGCGCGCTCGACGATTGGCGCTGCTTTCGCAGGGGCCGCGTCCGCCGGCGATGACCGTGGAGTCTCTGGTCGCGTGCGGGCGTTTTCCGTATCTGAACGGGCGAGGGCGCCTCTCGAAGGCCGACCGCGATGCGGTGGAGCGCGCCATGGATCTGACGGATGTGGCGCGTTTTCGCACGTGCGACCTGGCGCATCTTTCAGGCGGCGAGCGGGCGTTGCGTTTATCGCCATGACGCTCGCGCAGGTTGGTGGTGTGACGAGCCACGGTATCTGGATATCGGCGCATGCCATGATGTGATGCGTTTGGTGCGGCGGCTCAATGTCGAAAGGACAGACGGTCGTCATGGTTATTCACGACCTTGACCTGGCTCTTCGCTATTCCGACCGATTGGTTGTCATGCGGGACGGTTCGGTTCTTGCGGCGGGAGAAGTGGACGAAGTGTACGCGTCGAAGGCGATCGACGAGGCCTTCGATGTGGAGGTTTGCGCGTGTTCTGCCGACGGTCGCCGGGCGTTTTCCGTGTTTCCGCGAAATGAATAGGCTTCGCCTAGAACATGGCGTCGACCGGCTCTGAGGCCTCTACGTCTTCTTTGCCGCGGAACAGCTCGGTCAGTTTTGCGAGCAGGGGCTCCTGCGTGCCGTCGAGCATGCGCAGCACCATGGCCACGTGGTCGGTGTACTGCACGTCGAGCGTCTTTGCCCCGCAGTCTTCGGCGAGGCGCACCATCTGGTCGTACGAGGAGTAGTCCATGCGCACGGTGATATCCACGCATTTGGACACTACGACAAGCTCGGCCGCTTCGATACCCGCCTGGGTTGCCTGCGTGTAGGCGCGCACCAGCCCGCCCGTGCCTAGGAGCACGCCGCCGAAATAGCGCGTGACCACCACGGCGACGTCGGTCAGCCCCGCATGCTGGATCACTTCGAGGGTGGGAAGGCCCGCGGTCTTTTGCGGCTCGCCATCGTCCGAATAGCGAACGCGCCCTGCAGCCCCTGCTCCGCCTTCGCGCAGAACGTAGGCATAACGTTATGCCGCGCCATGCGGTTGGCGGCGCGGATTTCCTCGAGAAACGCCAGGGCCTCTTCCTCGGTCTCGACGTGTGCGATGCTTGCGATGAAGCGGCTCTTCTTCTCTTCGATTTCGGCCGTTGCACGGCCCGATATGGTGGTGTAAGAACTCATGCGCCCTACTATAGCATGCATGTCGTGGTACCATGGGCAATCGTGATTGCGATTATTGCCGCGGCGCATGGCGTGCGGTGCGGCTCGATTTTTTAAAGGAGTTCAAACATGGCGAACGAAGGAAGCTTCGAGGCAAGCCAGAAGCGCAGCGACGAAATCCGCGCCGATCTGGCCGGTCATCCCGAGAAATACACGATGCTCACGGGCGATCGCCCCACGGGCAGGCTTCATCTGGGCCATTACTTCGGCACGCTGAAGGGGCGCGTGGAGCTGCAGAACATGGGCGTTCGCACGAACATCCTCATCGCCGACTACCAGGTCATCACCGACCGCGACACCACCGAGCATATCCAGGACAACGTCTACAACATGGTCATGGACTACTTGGCGTGCGGCATAGACCCCGAGAAAACCATGATCTACACGCATTCGGCGGTGCCCGCATGCAACCAGCTCATGCTTCCGTTCTTGAGTCTGGTGACCGAGGCTGAGCTGCAGCGAAACCCCACGGTCAAAGCCGAGATGGAGGCGTCCGGCCATGAGCTCACCGGCCTTCTTCTGACCTATCCCGTCCATCAGGCGTGCGATATTCTGTTCTGCAAGGGCAACGTGGTCCCCGTCGGTCGTGACCAGCTGCCCCACATCGAGCTCACCCGCACCATCGCCCGCCGCTTCAACAACCGTTACGGCAAGGTGTTTCCCGAGGTGGACGCGCTGCTTTCCGACACGCCGCTTCTGCCCGGCCTTGACGGCCGCAAGATGAGCACGTCCTACGGCAACGCCATCGCCATCTCCATGACCGCCGAAGAAACGGCCAAGCGCATTAAGAAGTCCCAGACCGACTCCGAGCGCATGATCACGTTCGACCCCGAGAACCGCCCCGGCGTTTCCGGCCTCATTTCCACGGCCGCCATCTGCACCGGTCGCAGCGAGCTTGAAATTGCCGAAGAAATCGGCATGGGCGGCTCCGGCGCGTTGAAGAAGTACGTCACCGAGGCGGTCAACGAATACTTCGCGCCCATTCGCGAACGCCGTGCCCAGTACGAGAACGACCTTGACTACATCAAGGATGTTCTCAACGAAGGCAACAAGCGCGCGAACGAAATCGCCAACCAGACACTTGCCGAAGTCCAGGAAGCCATGGGCATGGTGTATTAATCGAGGCTCGCTGAGGTTCGAGAACTTGCGGGCATGGCTCGCCTGCCTTCGCAGCTAGTCCCGTCCGAAAGGCGCCGGTTTTCCGGCGCCTTTTGTTGTTATGGGGGGTCTACGGGATCTTATGAACAACGTTCATATATACGCTAGAATACGAGACGTATATAAGATTCGCCTGCGAAGATGGCGAAAGGAATCGAAGAGGGGCTAGAGTGAAGAAGTACATCAACTGCGCGATCGTGTATGCGATTCTTGCTTTGGCGGGAGGCGTGTTCTTCCGCGAATTCACGAAGATCAACGGCTTCGATGGCACCACGACGCTTGCATTCATCCATCCGCACTACCTTGCGCTGGGTATGCTGTTTTTCGTGGTCTTGGTCATGCTTGATAAGCTGTTCGGCATTCAGGGGCGTTTGGGCAAGGTGCTTGTTGCGTACCATGTGGGCCTGAACGTTTCGGTGGTCATGCTGCTGGTCAGGGGCGTTTTCCAGGTGCTTGAACCGCGCTTCCCAACGGTGCGGACGCTGCTATTTCCGGCATAGCGGGCCTTGGACATATCATCTGGGCGTAAGCCTGGTGCTGGTGCTCTTCAAGGTGAAGAAGGCCGTGCAGGAGCAGTAGGAGGCACACCGCAATTCGCCTGAAAGCCGCTATCGAAGACGCCTAGGGCGCGAAGAAAAACAGGGGTTCGATTATCGGTCGAACCCCTGTTTCGTTGCTACGCCTTTTCCACGGTGACGGCGGTGCCGCTTGCGGTGACCATGAGCATGTCTCCCGCACCGAGGACCTCGTAGTCAAGGTCCACGCCGACGACCGCGTGCGCGCCCCTTTTGGCGGCGCGTTCTTCCATTTCGCGGAGCGCCTTGTTACGGGCCTGCTCAAGCTCGTTTTCGTATCCTGCGGACCTGCCGCCGAACACGTTGCGCAGCCCTGCGCCAATATCGCGAAGGAAATTCACGCCGGTGACGACTTCTCCGAAGACGATGCCGTAATAGCCGGTGATTTTGTAGCCTTCGACGGACTGGGTGGTGGTGACGATCATGGATGCCCCTCTCTGTGCCGTTTTGCTTGGGAGGAGACTATCGTCGCAGAAAGGAGGCGGGTGGGGAATACGCCCGTTTTCCTCCCGTTGCTTTCGGCGGCATCTTGTTGCCGTTTCGTTGGCGTTTCGCTCGGCCTACAGCGTGTCGGTGTCGAGCCAGATGGTGAAAGGCCGTCGTTGACCAGCTCCACCTGCATCATGGCGCCGAACGAGCCCGTTGCGACATGCTCGATATCGCGGCGCGCCAGGTCTACGAAGTACTCGTAGAGGCGGTTCGCTTCGTCAGGCGCGCCCGCTTCGGTGAAAGAGGGACGGTTGCCCCGCTTGCAGTTCGCATGCAGCGTGAACTGGCTCACCACCATGACATCGCCCTGCACGTCGGCCAGGCTTACGTTGGTCTTGCCGTTCTCGTCTTCGAAAATTCGCAGCTTCGATATCTTGGACCAAAGCTTTTCGGCCTGCTCGTTGCCGTCTTCGGCTCCGACGCCGAGAAGGATGACGTAGCCTTTTCCGATGCTGGAATGCAGCGCTCCTTCGATGGATACCTGGGCACGGGTGACGCGCTGGATAAGTGCTCGCATGCGTACTCCTCACGTTGGTTGGACTCGCGGTCGGTTGCGTTTCGCACTCCATGATACGATAACGCCGAAACGAAGCGAACCATGAACCAAGGAGAGACAATGCCTATTCTTGACACGGTGCTGTTCGATAACGACGGCACGCTCGTCGACACCTACGACCTTATTCTCGAATCGTTCCATCATGCCGTGCGCGAAGTGCTCGGGCGCGATATCGCCGACGAAAAGCTCATGGCCAAGGTGGGCCAGCCGCTTTCGACCAGATGTGGGATTTCACCGACGACCCGGCGGTACATGAAGAGCTTCTGCTTACGTATCGCGAATTCAACCACCGCATTCATGACGATCGCGTGTCGCTGTTCCCGGGCGTGTGCGAAGGCCTCGAGCGTCTGCGCGAAGAAGGGTTCAAGATGGGCGTAGTCACGTCGAAGATGAGCCCTCTTGCCAGGCGCGGCCTGGAGATACTCGAGGTCTCCGAATTCTTCGACTGTCTTGTGGGCGCGGATACCTGCCCCAGGCACAAGCCCGATCCCGATCCGATTCTGCTGGGGTGCGAGCTTTTGGGAGCGGCGCCTGAGCGCTGCGTCTATGTGGGAGACAGCCCGTACGACCTGCAGGCGAGCAACGCCGCCGGCACGCTTTCGGCTGCCGCGCTGTGGGGCATGTTCGACGAAGGCGTGCTGCGCGCCGAGAGCCCGCGTCTGGCATGCTCCGATTTCTCGGGACTGGCGGATGCAATCATCGCGCTGCGCGAAGGGCGCCGCTAGCTCCACGGATCGCGTTGGAACAGCGGCTCAGGCTCGGGGCGGCGGTCTGAATAGGGGTCATAGCCGTCATCGTCTTCCGCCTCGGCGCGGAGGAATTCGTCGTTTACGCGAGCCGGGCGCTTTGCCTCGGCGGGTGCGGTGCGCTTGCTCGAGGCAGCGGCTTTTTCGTCGCTTTCGTCAAGCGCGCGTTTGCCTGCATCGAGGACTCGCTTGCCCGTGGATGCCGTTTCGTGCTTTGCGGGTGCGTTTCCTGCTTTTTCTTCGAGGATGGGTTTGATGTAGGCGAGGGGCGCCACGCTTACCGTTCCGCAGAACGCGAACGCGAACGGCGTTTCAAGGCCTGGTTTGGAGACGATCATGGTGACGGTCTCGTCCGCCTTGACGCATGGTGGGCGGCCTTGCCCGTCTGGGCGGAAAGTCCGCTCGGCACGTCGGCGGCAACCGTGAGCATGCCATGTGCGCGGCGTTCGTTGGCCGCGGCGACCCATGCGTCGAAGGGCGCACGTACGCGCGAGCCCTCGAAGCCCGTGCCCAGCAGTGCGTCTATGCAGACGTCCGCTTGAGAGAACGCCTCATGCAGGCGGTCTTTTGTCGGCGCCGTCAGGATGAGCGCGTGCGGGGCGTTTTCGAGGATGCGTTTCGCGGCCTGGGCGGCATCGCGCGCCGGCTGGGCGGAGATGCTGTCGGGCGCTGCGTTGCACACCACGATGACGCGCTGGCCGCTTTCGGCCAGGTCGCGCGCGGCAACCCATCCGTCGCCGCCGTTGTTTCCGTTGCCGCACAGCACGATGAAGCAGGGGCTTTCCTCAGAGGGGACGTTCTTCTTGCGATGCAGGTCCTCTTCGGAGAAGGCGCTCTTCCTGCGCTGCTGCGCCTCCTCGTGTCGCTCGGCCTCTTCCGCCATGCGCCGCGCCCTGTGGGCGAGGAAGCGCCCGGCGCGTTCCATGAGAAGCGCGAGGGAGGTGCCGCGCTTCGCTATCTCCTGCTCGAGGCGCACCACGTCGGCTACGTTCAAGACGGGCACGCTTTCTCCATTCGCCATATACGGGGCGAGCGCGCTGCGATATGCCTGCGTAAGCTGCGGCAGCGTTGCCTTGGCATTGGCGGGGCTGGTGGAGGGAAGCGTGACGGCGGGCATGCCAGGTCGTTCTTGCAGAGCCGCGTACAGCTGGCCCGCCTTCGCGCCCGTGCAGAACACGGCTTGGATGTCCGCCGTTTCGAGTATGCGTTTCAGGTCGTTGGGGACGACGTTGCGGCTGGAAGCGTCGCTTGCTCCCTTTATCTCGCACGAGGCCGCCACGTCCCACAGCGCGATGCCGCGGCGCAGCAGCAGGTCCTTTTTGTCGGCCACGGTGCGCGGGGCGGGTTCGTCGAAGACGGCGGCCAGCACACGCCAGAACCTGTTTTGGGGATGGCCGTAGAAAAACCCCTGTTCGCGGCTTTTCGGCGAAGGGATGCTGCCAAGCATGAGCACGCGGCTGCGTTTGTCGAAGACGGGTTCAATGGTGTGTTCTATCGTGCTTGGCATGGCTGGTCCTTGGCTGCAGGGTTGATTCGGGCGCGCTATTTTAGGAATTCGACGACGTCTTCGGCCTTTTGGCGCGTTTTGGGCTTCATGATATGCGTGGGGTCATGATATCCCACCTGCAGCATGACGGCGATGCCGAATTCCTCGGGGTCCATGAGGTCTTCGTTCGCCAGGAATTCGTTCACCTTTTCGTAATTCAGGCCTTCCACCGGCGTGGAGTCCACATGCAGAAGCGCGGAGGTAGTGAGCATGTTCGCCAGCGCGATGTAGGCTTGGCGGCACGACCATTCGAACATCAGACGGGAATCGTCGGCAACGCCGAGGTCGTTCGCCTGGAAATTCGCGAACATCTCCTTGCGCTGCTCGAAGTCTTCGGGCGAGGCGCCTTGGACGGCGGTTATCATGCGGGCGACATGCGGGCTGGAGGCCTCCATGTGCTTGCGGGCCAGGATGATGATGCTGTAAGAAGCGTTGCGCTTCATGCCCAGGCAATGTCGCGCAGTTTGTCGGTCAGCGACGATTCCTTGGGGATTACCAGGAATTTCCACGGCTCAAGACCGAAGGAGCTCGGGGAGAGGCGGCCTGCTTCCAGAATGGTGTTCAAATCTTCATCCGAGACGGTGCGTTCGGGGTCGTAGCGTTTGCAGGTGAAGCGCGTTGCGAAGACGTCTTCGATCATGGCGTTGATGGGTTTCGTGGGCAGCATGGCGTGACTCCTTTCCCGCCGCATGCGAATGGTCCGTGCGTGCGGCGATTGCCATCTGCGTCCATCATACGCCTCGGCTTCTGCGCTGGCGGCATTGCTTTTTCGTGCGGCTTCGTGACGTGGCGTGCGGCGGCGCCGGACGGCGTGCGGCGCGGCGGATACATCGTCTGAAAAATGCCGTGCAAAAGCGTTGACCCTCACGTGGCGTGATGGTCTAGACTTCGGATGTCTTGCCGGCAAGAAGGAGGATTTCGTGTCGTATACGGTAAAAAGCCTGTCAGAAATGGCGGGCGTGAGCGTGCGAACGCTGCATTATTACGAAGAGGTGGGCCTGCTTTCCCCGAAGCGCTCCGCCAGCAACTACCGCATCTACGACGAAGCCGACGTGCAGCGGCTGCAGCAGATTCTTCTATACCGAGACGCCGGTATGGCACTCGATGGCATACGGTGCGTCCTTGACGCTCCCGATTTCGATGTGCGGCATGCTCTGCGCGAGCATCTTGAGCGTCTTGAGCGGCGTCGAGAAGAGACCGATGTCATGATTGCGTCGGTTAGAAAGACCATAGATCATCTTGAGAAGGGAATCTCTATGAGCGATAAGGAAAAATTCGAGGGCATGAAACGCCAGGCCGTGGAGGAAAACGAACGTGCCTACGGCAAGGAGGCGCGTGCCCTGTACGGAAACGAAGCGGTCGACGCCTCGCAGGAAAAGGTCCTTGCCATGGACGAAGAGGAATGGGAATCCGCCGAGGAGCTTGCCGTGGCCATTCTCGAGCAGCTTGCCAAGGCGGCGGCGACGGGCGATTCGGAAGGGGATGCGGCCCGAAGGCTGTGCGCCATGCATAAGCGCTGGCTGTGCATGTATTGGCCCGACGGCATGTACACGCCCGAAGCGCATGCGTCGCTGGCGGAGGGCTATGTTGCAGACGAGCGTTTCCGCGCGTATTACGACGAAGCGGTTCCCGGAGGAGCGCAGTTCCTGCGCGATGCGGTTCGCGCGTATTGCGCGCATTAGCTGAGGGGCGGCGCTGTCATTCGCCGCGCCTAATCCGGCAGCGTCTTGTCCGACGGCGCCCGGCTATTCCTCCAAGCCTGCCGCCTTCTTCTCGCTGATGGTGGGAATGCGCATGCCCATAAGCCACAGAAGGAACAAGGCGACAGCCGCGAGGATGCCCCATACCAGGCTTCACCAGAATCGCGCTTACGCCGACGGCGAAGGACACGCCGATGATGTGCGCCTTCGTTTCAGCGAACCGCCTTGTTCCTTGAACGGCTTAACGTAGGCGCCATACCTCGTTTTGCAAATCCACGCGTGGCAACGCGGCGAGCTGTTCGCGAAAAGGAAAGTGGCAAGCAGAAGAAGCGGCGTGGTGGGAAGCACGGGAACGAACACGCCCAGAAATCCCATGGCGAAAGCCAGCCAGGCGCAGGCGAAGAGGATGGTCTTTTTCACGAAGGCTCCTATCGTCCGGTTTTGCATGCGGGGCGGCCCAAGGTTTGTTGCTCGAGACTGGCGGTTCAAGCCGGCTGCTCGCTCTGTCGATCCGAGCTTGCTGCTCGTCCCGTCGATCCGAGCCGGCTTCTTAATCCGGTAATCCAAATTGATTGTTCGAAGCTGGCGGTCCGAGACTCCCGCGCAACGAGGGCGTTTGTCGAAACGGCATTTGTCGCAGGCGTCCATTGTAGCGCGAGTTCGCGCGGACGCGCCCTTGAGTCGCGAAGCTTCGGGGGTAAAAGGCGCGCGTGCGGACGTTTCACGTTGCTAGGAGTTCGCATGCTTTGAGCCCGTGCTTACCTATCGCTTGACCGCTCGTGTTCGTTTTCGACCCCGTTGTTCTCAAGTTTGAGGCGGTTTGTATCAACGAAGAAGGCCTGTCGTTCAGGCAAAGGGTGTAACAATACCCAAAATAATAGAAATTGTAGACTAACTTCTATTTGACTCATTCTTGCGCATGAGACCCTTTGCCTCACTGATACAAACCGTGCGTAACTTGAGAAATGGAAGTCGAATCTCATGCGTGATGCTTCTATGAGGCATGTTGCCGTCTCGCCGCTACGACCGAAATGGGCTTTGGGAGGGCACTTGTTGTGCCGGTGACGGGCGCGTCCAGAAGGGGCGCTTGTTGTGCCGGTAACAGGCGCGTCCAGAAGGGGTGCTCTGCTGTGTCGATAACGGGCGCGTCCAGAAGGGCCCGCCGCATTGACGGCAGCGCTTCCCGGGAGCGGCGTGCCGTCGCCCCCCCCAATGGGCTCTGCCGCTTTCCTGACGAAAAACATGCGCTTTCCTGGCGGCTTTCTTGCCGCATTTTTCCTACGGGCTTAAACCGTGCGGTTTTGCGCGAAGAACGAAGAAGACGGGACCGTCTCGAACATTTGTCCATGCTTTTGCGCGATAATGGGCCAAGGATTATTTGGTGCGATGCGTGCCGCCGTGCCGTGTTTTGCGAGGTGCTGTATGCTTGACGAACTTCATGTCAAAAACGTCGCTTTGATTCGCGATGCTTCGTTCGCCCCTTCTTCGGGGCTTACCGTCATCACGGGCGAAACGGGCTCTGGCAAAACAGCGCTTCTCTCGGCCATAAAACTCCTGGTAGGCGAACGCGCCGATGCAGCAACGGTCCGCGAGGGGGAATCGGCAGCCTCGGTTGAGGGCCGGTTCTTCCTGCGTGGCGAAGACGCCCCCGACGGTCATGTGGCCGTTCGGAAGGTGGGTGCGGACGGACGCAGCCGCGTTTCCATGGACGGCTCCATGGCCACGGTCGGCCAGCTTGCCTCCCGCATCGGATCGACGGTCGACTTGTGCGGCCAGCATGAGCACCAGCGTCTGCTCAAAGCATCGAGCCATCTTGCCATGCTTGATGCGTGGGCGGGAGAGGACGTGGCCGCTGCGCTTGCTTCTTATAAGAT
>JBKTHK010000011.1:0-38316 GCA_047240885.1 Slackia sp.
TGGATGGACGGTTCACGTTCTCGTTCGATGCCTCCTATCAAGACCAGGGAGGACTCAGCGGAATCGGAACGTTTGCCCCCATTGATCGCGGCGGCTCAAGCGGATCGGAGTGGTTCTGCTTCGACCGAAACCCCACTGCGGCTCCCGCATGGTCCGGATCCTATTTCATGGTCAAATCAACCCGTACGGTCAGCGGGATAGACTTTGCCGCGCGAACCTACTTTACCCTGCCATGCCCCGACGGATGCGACGACTACGGGGATTTCCTCGCATCCACGGGCACCCGCGATGTCATCGTCACCTACCTTGGCATGCCCTCGGACGACGACGCCCATACGCTCGTGCGCGTCTGGAAGGCGCAACCTTTAGCACAACCTGCGTCTGAGAGCGCCTAGTCTTAATATGCCCTGTGCCCGAGGAACCTAGTCTTAGCATGCCCTGCGTTCGAGGGTACAAGCCCTCGCATGCCCTGCGTCCGAGAGCGCAAGCCCTCTCATACTCCGCGCCTGAAAACGCACGGCCTTAGCATACCCTGGCATGCAAAGGCCGAGGTCCTCTCGTGGTCAAAAGAGGCGCATTTGGAGAACCTCAAACGCGCCAGACGACGGCTGTGGCCAAAATGGGCCTATAGGGAGACAATTTGCAGCTCAAAACCAACGGTTTTCCAATGCAATGGGGCTTTTAACTCTCTTATATGATTCTTGCGGCCGATAAACGGTATGTATTTCAATGCGAACGGTTTCTCCCTTTCTCCTAATGCATCCTTTTTGACCACGAGTCGCAGTCTCCAGATCCATTGTCTCCCGTCATGCATGCGGGCCCCGTTCGAGCCCTGCGGATTCAAGTTTCCGACCGCAATCTCCCAGCCTCATTCTCACACACAACGCTTTTCGACTACACAAGGCCGCAGCGGGTCAGTCGAGCCAGGCAGTGGGCTTTAGGCCCTAATACTTTTAACCAAAAAAAGTTTTCCACTTAGTATTAGGAATTTGTTAATAACTTTTCTCTCTTTTAACTTTTATTTAGGTATTTATATTCTTCAGCATTAACTTTTATTTAATACTCAAGAATGGAGCATTGCCACGGTACAAAAAAAACGAACAGTTGCCTTGGCGCGGCTACGCGCATGTGAGCAAAAATCGATAGCGCAAAAAAACCGGGCCCGCACAACGTGCGAGACCCGGCTTTAAATGTCAGATATGTCGAAGAAAACACGGCTCAGCAGCGATAACGCAAATGCGTTCGAAACGCTATGCCGCTTTTGCTTCGTGATTAGAATTCAAGCTCCTTGAGCCTGCGGAATACTTCGCCCTTGCGCCCAAGGAATGCCCAGGGGTCGAAGATCTCGTCAAGCGTCTCCTTCGAAAGATCAGCTTCAGAATCGGCCTCGAGACGTTCCCGGTACGTCGGGCCGTCAACTGCATTCTGGATATCGCTCCATACGGCCATGGCGTTGCGCTGCACAATCACATATGCATCCTCACGCGTAATGCCCGTATCTACCAGGGCAAGAAGAACCTTGGACGAGTAAATCAGACCGCGCGTACGGTTGATATTGTGAATCATCCTCTCGGGATAGAGCTGCAAGCCGTCAAGCATCCACTGCATCTTGCCGAACATATAGTCGAGCGCCGTGAAGCTATCCGCGAGAACGACTCGTTCCGCGCCCGAATGGGAGATGTCGCGCTCGAACCACAAGGCGACATTATCGAACCCCACCTGGGCGTTCGCCTTCACTACGCGGGCAAGACCGCATACGCGCTCGGCCGTGATGGGATTGCGCTTATGAGGCATGGCGGAGCTGCCCTTCTGGCCCTTTTTGAAAGGCTCCTCGGCTTCGATGACGTCGCTTTCCTGCATGAGACGCACCTGGAGAGCAATGCTTTCGAGCGTAGAGGCGGTCACGGCAAGGGCGGAAAGCACCTGAGCATGGCGATCACGAGCAAGCACCTGGGTAGAAAGGGGATCTGCGGCGAGCCCCATCTTCTCGCACACGTACTGCTCGACGAAAGGATCAATGCTCGAATACGTGCCCACGGCGCCGGATATGGCTCCCGTCGCTGCAACCTCACGCGCCTGCAACAGACGGTCTTGCGCACGCTTGAGGGCCCATGCCCAGCTGCCGAACTTCATGCCAAACGTCATAGGCTCGGCATGGATACCGTGCGTCCTGCCGACGCAGAGCGTGTCTTCAAACTCGAACGCGCGGCGCTTGCAGGTCTCGCCGAGCGCTTTAACGTCCTCGAGAATGATATCGATAGCCTGAGTAACCTGATACGAAAGAGCCGTATCGCCCAAGTCGGACGAAGTCATGCCGTAGTGGACCCAGCGGCTCGGCTTCTCCTCCCCTTCGGGAACCTCGGCATCAATATATTCCGCCATGCATGTCAAAAACGCGATGACGTCATGATTCGTAACCGACTCGATTTCGTCAATGCGCTCAACCTTGAAATCGGCGTGGCGGCGAATCCAAGCGGCCTCCTCTTTGGTTATGCCACATTGACCAAGCTCGGCCTGAGCCTCGCACGCCAGAATCTCTATCTCTTTCCAGATAGCAAACTTGTTTTCTGGCTCCCATATCTTTCCCATGGCGGGACGAGTATAACGAGAAATCATTTCTCCACCTTCCGTGATAAGCAGACTTACAGATTAGCGAAAAGGGCTCGAACGTCGTCGACGACATCGTGCTCTGCGACAACGACAGCCTTGTCTCCGGGATAAAGAACGGCGTCAACCGAGGCGATCTCAGCATCGCCGTCTTCGCGACGGTCGATTGCGGCAAGAAGAGCGCCCTCCGGCAGGGCTATCATGTAGGCGGGAACACCCACTTCTGGGTCGAAATGTTTCATGCGAGAAGGAATTCCCAGCTCGATGAGGACGATATCGCCGCGTGAGAGGGCCGACACGACGCCCACACTTCCCAAAAGCGCCTCTTCTTCGATCATATTTGCAATAAGCATGGTGGAAGAAACGCTCTCGATTCCCACCTCGCGGAAAATACGGCGGTTTTTGGGATTGTTCACACGGGCGATGCATCGCGGAACGTTGAACACGCGAGTCGCAATCTCGCATGCAACCAGATTGTCGTCATCACGCCCCGTTGCAGCAACGAACACGTCAGCATTCCTGATCCCCGCATCCTCCTGAAAGTCGGAGTCGCACCCGTCGCCGTTGATGATGAGGTACTGACCCTGCAGCTCTATGGACAGGCGGTCAGCCTGCGCACGGTTCGCCTCGAGCACAGCAACCTCGTGGCGCTGGTCGAGCAAGACGCCCGCAAGGTAGCTTCCTACCTTACCGCCCCCCATGATTACGATGTACACTGCTTCCTCCTACGAATAGGCCGTTTACCAAACTTAACCGAACGCGGTCGCCATCGAACAATGCATGCGAGCAAAACCCGTGCCAAAACGAAAAACGACGCTCGAGGCGCGCTCGCCTCCCGCCAAAAACGTCTGCGCCAAATTAAAGTGTACCCGCTGTATGTTACATCTGCATGTATTTCGAAAACGAACCGAGCAAATCATGGCGCACACAAGCCAAAACGCTATCGCCGTGATACAGAACGCTATCTTTCGTGGGAATGGAACTCGCGCTACCATCGCGGCGCTCGAAAGCGACAATACGAATGCCATGGCTGCGTTCGAGCTCCGAAACGCGCGCAAACTTCATTCCTACGACCGACAGATCGAGGGAAAAACGAAGAATCTCGAAATCCCCGAACGTATCCAGATGGCTACCGTGGCCAGAGAGAATCTTGGAAAAGAGCTCCTCGGCGACAAGGGAAGTGCCGCATACGTAGTCAAGACCGAGCTGCATGTACGCGCGTTCGCGCGCGGGATTGTACAGGCGGGCAATAACATGAGGGACATGGAAGATTCGCCGGGCAACCTCTACCACCATAAGGTTGGAATTGTCCGACTGGGTAACCGCCGCAACAACGTCCGCCTCTTCGACGCCGGCGCGAATCAGCACATCTTCATCGAATCCGAGACCTTGCAACGTTGTCCCGTTGAAATTTCTGCTCAGATTGGAAAACGCTTCGGCGTTGCGATCGACGACGCACACGTTGCCATCATTCTGAGAAAGCAACGTTGCAAGCTCCGAGCCAACACGGCCGCATCCGACAATAATGATGTTAGCCATATCGCACCTTCCCGAAACAAAAGATGCGCGAAATGCGCATCTTGGTAAACCCGATCTTTATAGGAATTTATAGTATACGTCTCGAACGCCCCAATCGTGAACATCCGACACCCCAAAGAGCCTCCAGCAGCCCGGGGCAAGATCAATCGCCCTGCCATAGCCGGCGAAGCCTCCGGTATCGGTCACCGTTGCAACGATAATCGTCTCACCATAGCGGATGGCTACAGGATGCCCCAGAAGGTGCGACTGCGACTCCGGCACGGCAACCGTCAGGCCGTCCCATGTAAGGGGGACGCCGGAAGCCGTCACATCGGTTCCGAAATTGCCCTTACCGTCGTCATTGTCCGCATAGCTATACGCCGAAGCAGACCCGAGAGTCCACCCGTCGCTTTCGTCGGGAAGGACATGAGGCGCGGTAGGAAGCGGATCCATCGTGCCCAGCGCAAGGGCCGCCGCAACCGTGTTTTCGTTGGCTACGTCATAGCCGGAAAGAACAATGACGGGATCGGGGTCTTTCACCGTAATAGAACGAGCGGCGGAAGAAGAAGCCGACGACGTGTTAGTAGCAGACGTTTCTATTCGCTCCGACGGCTCAATCTTGTCGTCCTTGGAGACGGTATTTTTCTGCACGCCGATGCCAATCGTGTCCGAATCAACATCATAGGAAGCAATTGCGGGAGTCAGAGCGAGGACCGACACAGCAACAACCGCAATGACGGCGCAGCAAACGACCAGCGCGACAATCGAGCTACGAGACAGGGTATGTGCCGCCTTCTGTGCCAACAATCCTCCAATAATCAGCGGTCGGTTTTGACCTACACGACAAGGCGCAGGCAATGCATGAACGCATCCCGCGCTTGCGAAAAACCCCGCTATTGTACTCGATAAGCACAGGACTGGAGAAGACCTATCGACCGAATAAGAGGCGCAACAATACCGCAACAACGCTTTGAACAGGCGTTTTTACGAACAGAACATGCTCTGTAGCGATTTTTTGAATTGCCCACGAGCAATCCGTTCATCGACCTCAAAAGGCCGTCCGCCGACCGTAGCCTATCGAGCATGCATCACACAATCGCACGTGTGCCCTTGAGAAAGCGCATGGACCCGCAGACGGCTCCCTCGAGACCTAGGCCTTGCCACCGCGACAACGCTCTACGCGTAAGGAACGACTATCGCTATAACCGCGTATGCAAGCAAGACCGTCGGGGCCGCAATGACAAGAAGAATCACCGCGATGATGCGAACGACCGTGGAGTCAACGCCAAAGTAATACGCAATGCCGCCGCATACCCCCAAAAAACGACGGTCCTCCAAACTACGGCGGAACGGCCCTCGCGGCCTTGACGAGGTAAAGCCGGCCAGCTTCCCGCGCCTGGAAGCCCACACCAGGTACACGCCCGCGACAACGAACGCACTCGGCCACACAATCCCCCAAAGAACGCGTATGACCTGGCCGAGACGAAACCACACGTCGCCAGGAAAAACGTTTCCCGCCAAATTGAACACGCCAAGCACAATGAGCACAACACCGAGAACGAGCGCCGTTCGCGGATGGCGCGAGTTTTTTTGACTATCCGTCATCAGCGCCTCCTAGGCCCAGGGATTGACATCGTATACGCGAACGCCGAGCGGCGTGTTGATGACCGCATGCTCCAACGAGCCAGGAATAGCGAAAAAGAACACCACCGCTAGACATACCACCACGACAACCAACGCAATGGCGAGGTTGAACATGTCGTCGTGAAGCGACATTCTCATCAGCAGCAAACCCGCAATTACAAGCAGCACGGGCCACAACTTGTCCACGGCAACGACAGCCGACTGCCAGGCAATAAGCTCCGTCGTCATGAGCAACACCACAACACTCATGGAGACGATCGAGAGCCCCGCCGAAAACCGCCGGATCCGCGATCCACGACTGGAAGGAACCAGCATGAGCACAAAGCCGGCCACAGTGAACGTCAACGGCCACAGCTGCCACCACATAACGCCTTCGACCACGATGTCGAAAACCACCACGACCTCAAGAGCCAAGATAACAGAGCCGATCCACACGCAGAAGCGAGACCAGCCCGTCATGCCTGCCGTTTCGCAGGGGCAATCTTCGGGCTTTTCCGCGGACTGCGTCGCGGAATCTTCCACCACGCGCCCCTCATCGAGCGAGAACCCGACAGGAGGAACAGGGGCCGCGCCACGTGAGTGAGCTCGAGAGCGCCCGCGCGAGTCGGAAGACGAGCAGCCTTTCGACTCGGCAGAAACATAGGCAGCGCACTCTATGGGAATAGACGCATCAAGACGCCTAGGTATGACAAGCCAAATAACCGCATACACCGGCAACACAAGCCCAAACGTCACAATGGCGAAAAGAACAGCAAGAATGCGGACGACAAGAGGATCCACGTCGAAGCGACCGGCTATCCCAGCGCACACGCCGGCAATGGCCTCATCGCCAGAGCGTTGGAGCTTCTTCGCCTCGGCCATACGGGCCCTCCTTATCGCATTCGCTGCGTTGCTACTCCTTGGCATCCTCGTTCTTTTGAGCTTCGGGTCTGGCCTCTTCGAGACGTTTGACCCGTATCTGGGACACACGGCGACGCCTCATCTGCTGCACCTTGAAACCGTAGCCGCCGATGACGAACTCGTCGCCGAGCTGAGGAACGCAATCGAACGTGTTCATGAGCCATCCGGCAATCGTTTCGTGATTCGCTTCTTCGACAGGCAAGCCAAGCTCTTTCGCCTCGTCGGAAGGGCACGACCCGGCAATAACCCATTCGTGGTCGGACAGCTGGGTGATGTGCTCGTTTTCGCCGAAGTCCGTTTCGTCTATGATTTCGCCGACGATTTCCTCAACGATGTCTTCGATGGTAATTAAACCAGCGGTTCCACCGTATTCGTCGACGACAATAGCCATCTGTTGACGATTCGTTTGCATTTCGTTGAGCAGCGGAAGCAGGTCCTTACTTTCGGGCACAAAGTCCACATCGGCAAGATAATCGACAACCGCATCCGTCTCTCGGTCATCAAGCAAAGGGTTGATAAAGTCTTTGTAGCGAACAATACCGATGACGTCGTCTTGGTCTTCGTGAAACACCGGAAGACGCGAGTAGCCCGTGCCGCGCATGCGGTCGATAGCCTGCTTCACCGTTTCGGAGTCTTCTACCATAATCATATCGACGCGCGGAGTCATGACTTCACCCGCCGTAGAATCCCCCAAGTCCAGAACTTCGTGAATCATGCGCTTTTCGTCATCATCGAGCTCTTCGTTATCGGCGACGATATAACGAATCTCCTCTTCCGAGACATCCTGTCGATCGTCGGCACTTTTAACGCGCATGATGCGCGCCAGCAAGTCGGCCGAAGCGGCTGTGAATCGAACGATGGGGCTGAATATCTTCTGGAAAATAGAAAGCGGACCGGCGACGGCCTTCGAAACCGACTCGGCGGAGGAGAGCGCAATGCGCTTGGGAACAAGCTCTCCTATCACAATGCTGAAATACGACACGATCAAAGTGATCAGCACGGGGGCAAGGCCAGGCGCCACGAGCGTCAGCCATTCCACGCCAAACGACGAGAGCCATTGCGAAAGCGGCTCTGAGAGGTTCGTAGCGGCGGCCGCAGAGGCAAAAAACCCGACGAGCGTAATGGCAACTTGAATGGTGGCGAGGAAGCGATCGGAATGAGCGCTCGCGCGGTTTTTCGAGCCCTCCTCTGCTTCCTTCTGAAGAACGACCTTGCGGGCGTTGACGAGCGCCATCTCGGAGGCGGAGAAATACCCGTTGACAAGAATGAGGACAAACGTAACCAGAATGCTTATTCCAATGTCCATGAGGAAGCGTCACACCTTATCAAATCGCCGCCGACCAGGCGGAAAGCCAAACCGCGTTCTTGCGCGGCACGCGCCGCATGATTACAGCACGTACAAAACAATGGAAAGGAACTGAAGAATGCTGCCTGCAAGCACCCACAGATGAAACACCGTGTGCATATAGGGAATCTTCTTCAACACGTAGAACACGCATCCGATGCTGTAGCAGATGCCGCCCGCCAAAAGCAGCATGAGCCCCGGAAATGCAAGGCTGGAGACAAGCGCGGGAAGGAACCCTACGACGCACCATCCAAGCAGCAAGTAGATGACCGCCGATATCCAGCGCGGTCGATACACCCAGAAAGCCTCGAAGGCAATGCCCACAATGGCTAGCGCCCATACCCCGATGCAGAGAAAAAGTCCATTCGAACTCGCGAGCGTGATAAGGCAAAACGGCGTATAGCTGCCGGCGATGAAAAGATAGATCGCCGAATGGTCGAGCACCTTGAACACCTTTTTCGCCGGCAGGGGAACCAACGCGTGATAAAGCGTTGACGCCAGGTATTCGAGCAGCATGGAAATGGTATAGATAAGCGCCGCCGCCAAAGCAACACCGCCTCCGTGGGAGACCGCAATCACAACGCAGATGGGAATAGCCGCCACGGCCAAAGCCGCGCCAATTCCGTGGGAAATAGAGTTGGCGATCTCTTCGCCGACGGTGTATTCGCGCGCGGGCTTCTTTTTCGAACACGCCGACGAACGGCGCGCTTTGGATAGCTCTTCCGACGCCGCCGAAGAGGCCGGCAGATCGCGAATGTCTTCAAACGAAGAAATCCGCCAGCATGGAGACGCGGACGCAGAAGCGTCCACATCTTTAAAAGGCCCAGAAGAGCCTTGCGAAGATGGGTTGTTTTCAGCGTTCGTGTTCATAAACGGCATTCTAGCATAGGAACCGAATCCGCCGATGACAGCGCCGATTCGTCATCGTTCAGTTACAGAAAGCTCAGTCCAGGGCCTAACCCATTCAACCCACGCGGCGGCATCCTCCTCGGACACATCCCACAAC
Source organism: Slackia sp. (assembly GCA_047240885.1). Taxonomy (GTDB): domain Bacteria; phylum Actinomycetota; class Coriobacteriia; order Coriobacteriales; family Eggerthellaceae; genus Slackia. Next base: position 9,021 of record JBKTHK010000011.1, read on the forward strand.
GCCTCCGTCGTGCCTCCGACGCCCGCAGCCGTACGCGCATTCACTATGGCGACATGAGCCATACGCTGAAACGGATTCGTCCTGATGAAGCCATACTGTATTTTCTTGCGCGGAATAATGGAGGTCTTCACGGACAAGCCGCCGTTCGTCATGCTCATGAAAACGCGGTTGCATCCCATGGCCGAACGCTTGTACCACAAAACGGCGTCTATCACATTCAAAGCAAACATCAGGATGAAGAAGCCGCAATAGACGAAAAACGCAATTTGCACGATAGAGAACAGCCCGGGATCCACAACAACCATTCCCGAAGCCGCCGTGTACACGAATCCCGCATAGGCAGCAACCGCAACGACGAACAGCCAAAACGACACGCTGCGAATGACGCTCCGACGAACGATGGCGCGGCGAAGGGCAACGGAGGCGGGACGCACCGTCTCTTCCGGCACGTTCGAGAATTCGGGCAGAACGCCGTCGAGTATCTCCGGCACACGGGACACCTTCACGAACGGATGGATAACCAGGCCGCGCACCGATGAAGACTGCGCATTGGAATCTTCGGTGCCAAGCGAATCGATCTTGCCAACCGACAGCTCGCAATAGCCGATCAGGCGGCGAACGAACGACTGCTTGATGACGACCGTCTGCACGCGATCGACATCGACGCCGTGAAACGAACGCTGCAGCAAGCCATGCTCGACCTCAATGCGGTTTTCACGACGGCGGACCCTAAAGCCACCATACTGCACAACGGAGCCCACCACGGAAAAGGCCCAGAGAGCAATCACGCATAACACCGCCCACAACGCCACTTCCCATGCGAACGTGTTGAACGCACCGCCGACGACCGACGCAGCGGCATCCGGAGAAGCTCCTTCCAAGGCCGTTCCCGTTATCATGCCCTCAACCGCATCTTCCGTCCACGCCTGAATGCTTGATTCGAATATCTGCGCCACAAACGACGCCACGCCGATGATGCCGGCGATAATCACACCGAAATGGCCAGCAGCGCCCGAAAGGCCGGCGAAGAAAAGCTCTTTGTTGCTCAATCCCGTTTCGTATGAGACGGACCCCGTTGCAACCTCTTCTCCGCCGAAGACGCCGCGGATGTCCTGCAGCACTTCGTCTGCACCATCGAGAACATTGCCCGAAAGCTGCGCCGCCGTTGAAGCGACACGCGCATCTGCCGCGGCGAATGCGGCGCTGGCTCGAACGGACGCGGGGTCTTCGCCGAAAGCGATACGCACGGCGCGCTCGTCGCCTGCGGCGTTTGCCACCATCCATGCGGAAGGAACAACCACGCCGGAAACGAATGCGTTGCCGAATTCGTCGATGGCACCTCCTGCCAACAAAATCTTCTTGCGGCGGAATATCTCGGAACGCAAGGCTTCGGCCTCGGAGGTCTGCACGAACTTCAACATGATGGCGTCATTGGACGCGCCGCCCGCCGTGTCAATCTTCACATCGCACACGCCCAGTATGCGCTGCAAAACCCCCGCCTGCTGATTGACCGATTGCACGCGCTGATACGGAACATGGCGGCGCTTCTTGTTCAAAATGCCTGAATACAGGTTGAATTCCTCCGGCAGCAGTTCGTAGGAAAGATGCTTCCAGGAAAGCCACTGCACTAGAAACACCACGGCAAAAACGACTACCACCAGCACCATCACGCCGAGGGCAATAAAAGGCACGGCCAGCAACGAAGAGGGGGCTTTCGCGAGAGCACCTACGACGCTGCCGAACATGGATACGACCATAAGAACGGCAACGGTCATGGCGGCGGCCAATCCACCCAGCCAAACATAGGAACTATGCACTCGGTGCTTCCCCGGCCTCAAAGATTCGGGAACCAGCGCACGAGGGTCGCCGGGGGAAAGCCCTTCGGCGCCCGCGCGGGCGTAAGCGACAAGCTGGTCTCGATACGCGGCCCATTCGGGGTCCAAGGACGTGAAAGCGGTCCTTTGGGGATTCTCGCTCATCATGGCTACACGTCCTCCTGCGCAAGGCGCGCCTGAGTGGCAATGCGATCGCGCAGCATATCCGCCTCTTCGAAGGCAAGGCCGGGAATGACATGCTCTCCCGCCGCCGTTGAAACGGTGACGCTCGCTAGATTAAACATCCGCAGAATAGGACCCTGCTTCGTGTCAGTATTTTGCACGCGCACGAAGGGGATGACGAAACGAGCGCGCCAGATGATGCCGCGCGCTATGTCAAGCTCGTTTTCTCCCACCTCATAGCGCCAGCGCATATGCCGTATGGGAGGCAGAATGCCAACCATCACGACAAGCGCGACGATCATGCAACCGTCATAGCGCAACCACGATCCATGCCCACGAGGATGCGGATCGACAAGGGCAACGATGAAAAAGGTGGCCGAGCAAACCGCATAAGCAAGCGTCAGCCACAACGCATCGCTGATGCGCCATACGCTTTTCACTTTGGGGTCGAGCTGGTTTGGAAGAGGACGCATTTATGGCTCCTTCCGAAGGTAGAGATACGCGCCATATGTCGGAGCACCCTTCGATAATACCGAGAAAACGTCAATTTTTATTTAAGAAACGCATCGCAATTCGTCAACGCTTTAAAACCCCCTGACGCAAAGCCACGGTCACAACTGCCGTGGAATCTTCTAGCCTATAACAGGAAAACGGTTTCGAGCCTATCTATTTGGGATAAGCTATATCGACACCGCATCAACAATCCCCGAGCGAATGGAGCACCATGCCCCCCTTGAAGGCGTTTCACGCAAGCGATGTCGTCGACAACCTCATGAGCAACGAATGCCGCGCACGACTCATCGGAGCCGACATCGCAATACAAGGCATGTCCATAGACTCCCGCGCAGTAGAAAAAGGTTGCCTTTTCGTATGCAAGGGCGTCTCTTTCAAGCCGCAGTTCCTTTCCATGGCGCTTGCATCTGGGGCCTCCGCGTATATGTGCGAAAAATCGGCCGAAGAGGCCCTTGCCCACGTAGCTCCGGACGCACCGCATATCGTGGTTGAAGACATTCGCCGAGCCATGGCTCTGGCTGCAGCTTTCATGTACGACCATCCCGATCGCGCTCTTCACGTCATCGGCATAACCGGCACTAAGGGGAAATCGACCACCGCCTATATGCTGCGCTCGATTCTCGATGCTGCAGACATGCCCTCCTCCATCCTCGGTTCGATCGAAACCGACGACGGCCTGGTGCGTCACGAGAGCCACAACACCACACCCGAAGCACCCGACTTGTGGCGTCACCTGCATAACACCGAACAATCCGGCCGCAAGGTCATGGTCATGGAGGTATCCAGCCACGGCCTGAAATACGAACGCGTCCTAGGCCTTCATTTCGAAACCGCCTGTTTCCTCAATATCGGGCGAGACCACATATCTCCCGTCGAACACTCCGACTTTGAAGATTACTTCTCTTCGAAGCTCAAGATTTTCGACCAGTGCTCCACCGCTGTGGTCAATATCGATTCCGACCACAAGGACCGCATTCTTGACGCCGCACGCAAGGCTCAGCGCATCGTAACCTTCAGCGCCGAGCAAAGCGACGCCGACTACACCGCACAAAACATATCGCTCTCGGCAAGAGGCACGTCTTTCGACCTCGTTGCGGAAGGAGAGACCAGAAGGATCGACCTCGGTATAGCGGGACGCTTCAATGTATCAAACGCTCTCGCCGCCATCGTCATGGCGCGGCTTTCGGGCGTCGATTTCGACAGCATAGAAAAAGGCCTTTCGTCCGTAAGGGTTCCAGGACGCATGGAGATTGTGGCCTCTTCGGATGAGGAAAGCCTCGCTATCGTCGACTACGCGCATAACGAGCTCTCTTTCAAGACGCTCTTCGAATCAGTAAAAAACGACTACCCGGGCCGAAAAATCATAGCGGTGTTCGGAGCCCCAGGAGGAAAGGCGGAAGAGCGTCGCGAATGCCTTCCCCGCGTTGCCGCGCAATATGCCGATTTCGTTATTTACACCGAAGAAGACCCCGCGCACGAACGCGTGGAGGATATCTGCGCGGAACTTGCCGCAAACACGCCGTCCAACCTTTCCTACGAGGTCATCGTGGACCGCGAACAAGCCATTGAACGAGCTTTCCGAATTGCCGAAGGTCATCCCTCCGTCGTCTTGCTTCTGGCGAAAGGAGACGAAACAAGCCAACATCGCGGAGACCGCTATGTCGAAGTGGAAAGCGACCTTTCTATAGCAAAGCGAATTCTGACGAGTTGTCATTAAAGGCATCCGCTTTGCTCAGAGGCGCTCCAAGTCGCTGCCGAAAGAATTGCTCGCCTTTTTAGTAAGCGGCAAACAGCCCAGGACATAGAAAAGCCGCCCCTCGCGCGACCGTCTTTCTTCTACCGTGCCAAGAAGAAAGACGGGATACGAAGGGCGGCTTTCGTTTGCCTAAAATCGGCGCTAAAGCACTGCTCTCGACCAAAATAGCGCGGTGGCAAGAATTACGCCGCGGACGAAACTCCCTGTTCATCGATGAAATAACGCTTGTACCAGATAAGGAACGTAAGCGCGGTGTAAATCTTGCGATGATTGAGCGCTTTGCCCTCGTAATGGTCATCCAGCATGGCCATGAGCTTCTTGGTGTCGAAGAACTCTTCGGCCCACGACGCGGTGAAATATTCCTTCACGTAATCGTAGTACTTCTGCTCGCGCAGCCAGAACTTCAGCGGAACTGGGAAGCCCTTCTTGGGGCGCGTTGCCCATTCGTCGGGCAGAACACGATTTGCCGCATGACGAAGCACCTGCTTGTTTCCGCTCTCGTTCACGCGGAAGGAAGCGGGAATGTGCTGAGCGAACTCCATGACCTTTTTGTCGAGGAACGGAACGCGCAGCTCCAGAGAATGCGCCATGCACATCTTGTCGGCCTTGAGGAGGATGTCTCCCGGTAGCCACATGTTCATATCCAGATATTGGCGCTTGGACAAATCGCAGAAGTTCTGCACGCGGTCGTACACCGGCGCGCACAGCTCAAAGGCGTCGGGGCCCTTGGCATAGGCGGGCTTCACGACGTCATCGATTTCGTCGCTACGGTAGATGAACGCCTGGCCGGTGAACCACTTCTCCGGCATCTCAGCAGCCTTCAGCAAGAAGTTCCTGCCCTTGAAATACGGCTTGTTCTCGACGAACTTGCCCAGGCTGCGACGAATGCCGCGCGGAACAATGCGCTTGAATCGTGCAAGGGAGGGAACGTCTTCGTAATACGCGTAGCCGGCAAACAGCTCGTCTGCGCCTTCGCCCGAAAGCACGACGGTGACCTGCTCGGAGGCCAGCTGGGCCAAAAACCACAGCGGCACGCTGGACAGGTTGCTCTGAGGCTCGTCCATGTGGTACTGGATTTCAGGCAGCGTGTTGAAAAACTCGTCCGCCGTCACCATTTTGCGGTAATTCTTGATGCCGAGCTTGTCGGAAAGTTCGGCCGCGTAATTGGTTTCGTTGAAGTCTTTGTAGTCAAAGCCGACGGAGAACGTATTGTCGGGCATAAGGCATGCGGCAATGTAGCTTGAGTCAACGCCGCCGGAAAGGAACGATCCCACCTTGACGTCGGCTATACGATGCGCAGAAACGCTTTCATGGACCACCTGGTCGCATTCCTCCACATACTGGCCGAACGTCTTCGAGTCATCGCCGGAGAAATCGGCGTCCCAATAGCGGCGTACGGACATTTCGCCCGAGGCAAGGTCGTAGGTGAAGCAATGCGCAGCGGGAAGCTTGTACACGCCCGCGAAAAACGTTTCGTCCGTAGCGGGGAACTGCATGGTGAGATACGGGCGCAAGGCCTGCTTGTTGACCTCTTTCACAAAGCGAGGATGATCGAGGAAGCTTTTGATCTCACTACCGAAAAGAAGGTCGTTTTGAGCCGTGCGGCAATAATAAAACGGCTTGATGCCGAAAATATCGCGAGCGCCAAACAGGCAATTTTTCTTGGCATCCCAAATGACGAAAGCATACATGCCGCGCAAACGGTCGACAATTTGCTCCCCCCACTCTTCGTAGCCATGCAGCAGCGACTCGGTATCGGTGCCGCTATGGAAAACGTAGCCTTTAGCTTCAAGCTCGCTGCGAATCTCCTGGAAGTTATAGATTTCGCCGTTGAAGGTGATGACGACGGTTTCCTCGTCGTTGCGCATAGGCTGTTTTCCGGCCTCGCTCAAGTCAAGGATGGACAAACGGCGAAAGCCCAGCGCCACGCTATCGTTGATGAACTGATCGCCCATATCCGGCCCGCGATGGACAATGCGATCCATCATTGCCGCAAGAACCTGCTGCTTGTTTTCGACATCGCCGGTGAAGCCGACAAAACCGCACATAGGGTACCTTTCGTTGTAAAGCGAACGCGAGCCTAGCGGCGGTTTCGCCCGCCCGACAGCGCCTTCACTTGCCATGCATCGTCAGGATGCCCCGCAAGCCATCCGACCGATTGCCTTTCGAAACGATGATTGTACCGCTTGCAAGGCTCCCTGTGAAAAACTGCGCCGTTTCCCTATGAGAAGAGCCCCATCGAGATGTTTCGATGGGGCTCTTTGAGCAAGACGGATTCTTTGAGGCCGGCCCCGGACGGAGCGATTCGCTTCTTCGCGAAGCTTCTCCGACAAATCGGATTCACTTCTTGCGAGAATCTTCTGACGGGTCGAACTCACTGTTCGCAGAATTTTTCCGAACGGAATGGGATTCCTTTATTTGTAGTTATCCGGATTCGCGAATTTGTCGATATAGCGATGCACGTGAATCTTCATCCAAGCCCAACGCATAGGGTTAAAGCGCAAATCATACGGATAGTCAAAGCTCATAGACTCCTTGCCTTGAGCAACCAACTCCTTGGCGCGAGCCACAAACTCGGGGTCTTTCACGTATTCGTAAACAACCTTACGAGGTACTGAATGCCAGAAGACCTCATTGGTGTTTTGCACGCATTCCCCCAAATCGCGCTTGAATATACGATCCTCCACCACGTAACGGGCTATGTTATGCCCCGCCGCTGTGACATGGTAGTTCGTGCGACCCTGGCGAAGATTGACCTCGAAGATTTTATACGAGCCGTCGCGGTCGTCGCGTTTGATATCAAAATTGGCGAAACCGGTGAATTCGATCTTCTCGAGGAAGTTCTTAATCAACTCCTGCAGCTCTGGGTTAGGCTGCGTGATGATGGCGCACGGGTTGCCCAGCGCCGTGGGCGTGTGCTCCTCCAGCCCTTCGCGGCCGAAGCAGATAAGCTTCACCTTGCAGTTGCGGTCGCAATACGCCGTAAGCACGTTCATGTTGCAATCTTCGCCCACGACCATATCCTGCAGCAGCACTTCGTCAGGATAGCCCGCACCGAAAATCAACCCCAAAATGCGCAGGGCTTCCGCCGGGGAATCGGCCGTATAGACCTTCTTCATGCCTTCAAAGGGATGCTCCCAATACGTCACGCTCATAGCCGGCTTCACGATGACAGGGTAGGAAAAGCCAAGGACGTCTTCGGACACGTCGGCCTCGGAAAGGCCTTCGCCAAAGCGCGCCGGCGTCACCGAGAACGTTGTGGGGTAGGGAAGACCGTGCTCTTCGCACATCTGGTAAAAGCTCGTCTTGGACTCAAGACGGTCGCGCAAATCGGCGTTGATATAAAGCGTCACGCAGTTCTTGGGCAGGTCATCCTGAATTTCCGAAAGAAGCTCTGCATACACGTCTGCGCATCCCCATACCAAATGCATAGTTTCGGGGTGCTTTGCAGCAAACTCCTTGATGGTGGCAAGAAGCACGTCGGGCTTGTCGAGGTCTTCGTTGTACTGGCATTCGACAATGCGGCTGTGCATGGTGTCACCGGCGGCAAAACGGCCGAACGCGTAGCTTTTCTTGCCATACTGTTCATGTATTGCACGTGCTACGGAATAGCAGTTCATATCCCCGCCTATAAGAACGGGAATGAAGTCGATTTCCTCAGACAAAATTACTCCTTGTACGTTTTCTCGCGCAGCAAAACGGAGGCGAGCCTCGATTCGTTACTGTATATGATGTGCCTCATGGCATAAAGCACGGCGGAGCTTCCTCGGCCGTTCAAAACGTTGGCGCAGCATTGCCGCAACGCCCCAAACGACATGGCGGCTTACGCCAGACGGCTTCCTACCTCTTTGGCCGCAGCCGCTTTGTCGAAATTACCGCCGGTGGCTGCAGTCAAAGCCCCCATGACCTTGCCCATGTCGCGTTTGGTCTCGGCCCCCAAATCGGCAATGGTTTTTTCAATAAGAGCGATGAGCTCGTCGCCAGATACCTGCTTCGGCAGATACTCTTCAAGAATGGCAACCTGCTCTTTCAGCATGGTCGTACGCTCTTCGCTCGTTGCCGCCTTAATGGACCCTTCAAGCGTTTCGCCCGTCTGCTTGAGCACGCGCTTGAGCATGGCATCGACGTCCGCCTCGACGATGTCGCGGCGCTCGTTTACTTCGATGTTCTTCACCTCGCCATGAACCTGGCGAAGGATGCTCAGACGGTTCTTGTCGTGAGCGCGCATGGCGTTTTTAATCTCTTCCTGGAGCTTTTCGTATTGCATGGGTTCCTCCCAACAATCTTTCACGCGGATGAAACCCAGTATAGCCAAAACGAACGAAAGCGCACCGTCACCCGCCCATAGCACAGAAGACCCACGGAGGTCGGGCAGCGTAAGAAATGTACGTGGGTTTCGTACGTCGCCCGCCTCCACCTGCCCGCATACGCAGGCTCGCCCGAGACGCCATCGCATGGCGCAGGCACGATCGGGACAAGAAAAAACCGGCCTCGAACGAGACCGGTTTTCCGATGCATCGAGACGGGCTTTAGTAGTCCAGCTCGTCCATCTTCACACGACCGCGGAACGTGCGGTAAATGATGAAGTGATACGCGAGCACCAGCGGCAAACCGACGCAGGTGATGCCGAGCATCAGGTAAGCGCAAGCTCGCTCGAGGCCGCGGTGGCGATGGTAATGTTCTCACCCGATGCCGCTGTGCCGAACAAGGCGATAGGATCGCCCGCGCCGGCAACAACCAGATTCGGAAACATCATGGAAGCCCACAGACCAACCAGCATAACGCATGCAGCCGACGTAGCAATGAAGACCACCAGGTCAGAAGAGTCGCTGCCGTTCTTCATGATGGCAACCGCCAAGGCAACGATCACCAGAGCGAAGAAGACCATGCGAAGCAAGGACAGCTCCGGAGCCATTTCGGGCTTGAGCACGAACAGCGCATACGCAGCCGTCGCGAAGAACAGAACGGCACCGACGATAAGCATGACGCCGCGAATCTTCTTGGCGCGAGCGAGTACTTCAGAACCGAGAGGCGCCTTCAGAGAAAGCCAGCTGGCGCCCTGGAACAAGAAGAAGCTCAGACCCAAAAGGCCGGTAAGCAGCGTGAACGGGGTTACCAGGCCCAGCAGAGGAACGCCAATGTAGTCGCCGTTGGCATCCATGGGAATGCCTGCGAACACATTGCCTGCAGCCACACCGAAAAGCAGCGCGGGAAGCAAAGAACCTACGAAGAACAGCGCATTCCACAGCTTCGACCACGCTTTGTCATGGCCGGCAAACTCGAGGGAAACCGCACGAACGATCAAGCCCATCAAAACGAGCATGATGGCAAGATAGAAGCCCGAAAACGTGGTGGCATACGCCGGAGCGAACGCCGCGAAAAGAGCACCGCCTGCAGTAAGCAGCCAAACCTCGTTGCCGTCCCACACGGGGCCGACGCTCGAGCGCACAATAGCCTTCTCTTCGTCGTTTTTCGCTACGAAGGGGCTCAAGACGCCCGCTCCCAGATCAAAGCCGTCGAGTACGAAATAGCCTGCAATCAAGACGAAGATGAGGCAGAACCAGATAATGCCGAGGATGGTCATGGCTTATGCCTCCTTCTTCTTTTCGTCCGCGGACGCATCGGAACCGACCGCAAAGCTGGCGGCCGATGCGGCAGTGTCGGAACCGGCCACCGCAGCCTTCTCCGACTCGAGCACGGGACCCTCTTTGACAGCTTTGCCGATAAGGCGGACCCATGCAACAAGCAGGAGCAGATAGACCACTGCGAACAAGGCGATAGTGATCATAAGCTCGGGAGCGGTAACGGACTGGGATGCTGCCTCGTTGGTGAGCAGAGACACACCGTCGGGACCGCTCACGGAAGGATAGACAACGTAGGGCTGACGGCCGAATTCAGCCGTAGACCAGCCGGACTGGATGGCAATGAACGGAGCCAGGGGAGACAGGATCAAAATCCACTGGACCCACTTCTTCGATCCGAGGTTGCTGCCCTTCTTGAAGGCGGCGATGGCCGCCAAAATAAGCACCAGTACAATGACGCCGAACAGGGCGACCATCAGGTGGTAGCTCTGGAACACCAGGTTGACGGGAAGGTCGCTATGCTCGATTTCGTCATTTTCAGCGACGATCTGGTTCAAACCGGGGTACTCCTTGTTGAAGTCGCCCGAAGCCAGGACGCTCGTGAATCCGGGCAAAGCAATGGGAGCCGCCGTTTCCTGAGCCTCTTCGTCAACCCAACCGACCGCATACAGCGGCAAGGTACCGGTTTCGTAGTGGCCTTCCATCATGGCAATTTTGCTCGGCTGCTCTTCGGCAACGACCACGGCAGCAGAATGAGCGGAAACAAGCAGGCAGCCCGTAGCAATGACAGCGGCCACAACGCCAACCTTCATGGTCTTTTGGGCGAAGTGCTCGTGCTTGTTCTTATGCATGTACCATGCAGACATTGCAATCGCCACGAAAGAGCCCAGTGCCAATGCGGCAAGAACCGTATGAGTGTAGCGGGGAAGCGTGGAGGGATTGAACGCCGCAGCGAAGAAGTCGGTAATGACCGCCTTACTGCCGTCGGCCACAAGCTCGGCGCCTGCGGGAGTCTGCATCCAGGAGTTGGCAATAAGAATCCACAGCGCGGACAGGCAGCTGCCGAAGAAGACCAACCAGGCGGAAACAAGATAGAACTTCGGGCTTACCTTCTTGCGCCCGAAAATCACGATGCCCAGGAACACAGACTCGAGGAAGAAGGCCAACAGCGCCTCTGCCGCAAGCGGCGCGCCGAAGATGTCTCCGACGAAACGGCTGTAATCAGCCCAGTTCGTTCCGAACGAAAATTCCATGGTAATACCCGTGGCAACACCCACAGCGAACGTTGTGGTGAAGATTTTCACCCAGAAACGCGTTGCCGCTTCATCCTTGGGATTGCGCGAGCGGTAATACCGCGTTTCGTTGATGGCCATGATCAAGCCGATACCGATGGACAGCGGAACGAACACAAAGTGAACGAACACGACCAAAGCGAACTGCACGCGCGAAAGAAACGCAACATCGGTCAAAAGCTCCATAGCACACCCCCTTTTTCATTATGACGCACCCTCAGGTGCTCTTTTTCGCCTCCGATGCCGGGGTTCTATCCTGTCCCCAAAGCACCCCGCATCAAAAGCCCTTCTTCTGTGCTTTCCTTGACCTACGTCGCATGTTCTGCGCCGTCACGCCAGACCGCGCAGCGCACGTTGCGTTATTGGCCCAGGAAAGCACCTTAACCATAATAACACGTTCTTGTTTTTATATGTTATTTTTCAGTATCATATTACCGAAGAGGCTCATCTATAATTCAAAAAAGGGGGCAAAAGCGTGCCCCGAACAGAATTGAAGCCACAATGAAACCCCGCAGCTCGCCCTGGCAGACAGCCGGCAAGCCGCGGGTTTTTCGCTTTCATATGAATTTCGCCAGCCCGTTGGGCGGGCGGACCAGATTCGCCAAACGACACGAATCGAATTGTCTCTAATGAGACTTGCGCGTCTTCGCACGACGGAAGAGGACCATCGCGAACACTGAAACCACGATGATACTCGTGCCGACCGCACATACGGCGCGAAGGTGAATAGCCGGAATGCCCACAAGCAATCCGATGATATAAGGAATCAGCCAGAGCAGCCACACAAGCGTGCTAAACGTATGGAACGTTTTCTCTGCACGCTCATTGCGACGCAAGAACGTGGCCGTGGCCCATACCGCATGAATCAGCATCAGGATAATTGCAGCCAATCCGGAAATGGCATGGATGCCAAAACCCGTCGCACCCGAAGTCTGAGCAATATTCGTCATGATGGTCGTTCCCGTGGTATCGAAAACCAGGCCACACCAAAACAGTATTACGTGACTCTTCTTCAGAAATCCCGCACGGCGCTCTGAAAACACGCCTATGGTGTAAAAGACCAGCGCCAACGTGATGGCACTCGAAGCAGCAACAAGCTCCAAACTCATATCAATCCCTCCCCATAGCCGACCACGTCGGCTTCCTTCTATTTCTGAACATTGTTCATAAATGAACGTTGTTCAGAATAACGAGATTGAGGCGTCGTGACAAGAACGTCACGCCCTCTTCACAGAATATTCTCCACAGCGAAACGCATCCGACAATCGCGCACAAACACGCTCGACGCGTTTGTATAATTCACTCGCACAGCAAATCACACGAAGACAAAGGCCGATGGGCAAAGAGGCGAACCATGGGAAACAAAGCCGTTATTTCTAAAGACCTCATCCTCGAGGCATCGTACAAGCTGGTTCTCGAATCAGGGCCGGCAAACCTCAGTATTAGAAGCGTTGCGAGAGCATGCGGGGTGTCCGTTGGCTCCATCTACAATTACTACCCCACGAAAGCGATGCTTGTCGCCGACGCCGTGGGGATGTTTTGGCAGACCTCCCTTAGCAAAGAAATGTTCGTAGCATCTTCGGGAGAAGACTTCATCACGTTCTGCGAACGCCTCATGCACGATCTCGAGCACGCAATTGAAGCCTTCCGAAAAAGCTGGCTCAGCGAGCTTGCTGCGCTAGACTCAGAAAGCAGAAAAGAAGTCCGTGCGCGTGAAAACGCCGCATTTTCCCACATAAAACGCGGATTGGCTGTGGCTATCAAACACGACGAAAGAATCAATCTCGACGCTCTATCCTCGTGCGGCATCCAGCAAGACAATGAGCCGGCTGAAGAGCTCGCAAGCCTTGTCTGGGACGTCATGGTTTCATCCCTTCAAAACAACGACGCTGCCTACAAACCTCTTTTCGCCCTTATGAAGACGGCGCTGTATAAAAACTAGAGTGCATGAACGAAACGTATGCCATATAGAGAAAGACAAGGGAAGCGGGCGGTTAGCCATGAACCGCCCGCTTCCCGTTTTCCCATATTCGCCGGACTTCGAAAATCGTGGCCTTTCTGCCATCGCTTTTCCCGCCCTTCCTCCATGAAAGGTTGATGCTCTACAAAACCTTGCCTCGCACAACCACCGCACGAAGGTCAAGATTCCCGTCGAGAACAACCACGTCGGCAACGGAGCCGATGTTGAGATTGCCGCGCGTCTCGCCAATACCAATGGCTCGGGCGGGATTCACGCTCGCTGCCTTAACGGCGGACACCAAGGGAATCTCCATGTCTCGCACCGCAATTTTGAAGCACGACATGAGATCGGTCGCACTTCCCGCAAGCGTTCCATCGTGAAGGGTTGCCCGATTGCCGCGCACAGTGACCGCTTGGCCGCCGAGGCTGTATTCACCGTCGTCGAGACCCGTCGCCATCATGGAGTCGCTGACGAAAATCATATGGTCGTCGTCAAACAACTTGAAAGCCGCACGTACCGCCGACGGGTGGATGTGCACGCCGTCAGCAATAATCTCGGGCGTGGCCTTGGCGTCTGCCGCAGCACCGATAACGCCCGGCTCCCTGTGGGCCAACGGAGGCATCGCATTGAACAGATGCGTCACGTGGCTGGCGCCCGCTTCGAAGGCAGCATGCGCTTGGTCGTACGTCGCGGTAGTGTGGGCGATGGATATGCGCACTTCGTTGCGCGCCTCTTTGACGAAATCGAGCGCGCCGGGCTCTTCGGGAGCAATGTCCACGATTTTGAACAGACCGCCCGCCGCCTCCTGCAGACGATGGAACATGCCGGCGTCCGGGCATTGGACGTATGCGGGGTTTTGCGCTCCAACTTTATTCGGACTAATGAACGGCCCTTCCATATTGATGCCCACGAGCGCCGCGGCATCGTCTGCATCCTCGTGTTCGGCGGCGCATCGCGCGATTCCGGCAAGTTTTTCCTCAGGATAGGTCATGGTCGCGGGGCAATACGCCGTCACGCCACGCGATGCCTGGTAACGGCAGATGGCATCGATCGCCTCGTGCGTACCGTCGCAAAAATCGTAGCCGACGGCACCGTGGGAATGCACGTCGACCAGGCCGGGAATGACATAGCATCCACGGGCGTCGATGTCCTCAACGTCAGCGCCGTCCGCCAAATCCTCGACGATGCGACCGTCGCGCACAAACAGAGTTTTTTCTTCGAAGGCTTCGCCAGTGAAAACCTGGCCGCCTGTAATTCTCAGCATGTTCAAAACGCTCTCCTCTCGCATGCGTATAGGGCCATCATACAAAACGAGGCCGCCGAACCATTCGGCAGCCTCGTTAAAGCCAGAATCTACGCAGCATATTCCGCAATTCGCAAAAGCCTTGCAGCCTCACGGGCGACATATCCAGCAAACATACCGCTTTCACGCTTGCTTTCGCCTTCTGCACGCAGGCTAGCAGCAGCAACCGCCTTCGTGGTCGTGGTCATGACCGCAGCCGCATGTACCCTCTGCGATTTCCTCACATGCGGAAAACGCAGCTTCGTCGACAACGGCGATGGCGTTGGGATGGAACTGCAGAATGGAAGCGGGAACCTTCGGGGTAACAGGGCCGAAGAAGACGTCGCGCACGATTTGCGCTTTGTCTTCGCCGCTAACAACCAGGAGGATCTGCTTGGCGGCCATGATGGTGCCAATGCCCATGGTGTATGCCTGGCGGGGTACTTCGTCTGCGGAATTGAACAGACGGCTGTTGGCCTGAATGGTGCTTTCGGTCAAATCGACGCAGTTGGTCTCCTTGGTGAATTCGTCGGCAGGCTCGTTGAAGCCAATGTGACCGTTGTGGCCAAGGCCCAAAAGCTGCAGGTCAACGCCGCCGGACAGGGCAATGGACGCCTCATAGGCGTCGCATGCAGCTTCAGCATCGGGATTGGCACCGTTGGGGACATGCGTGTTCTCGGGACGAACGTTCACATGGTCGAACAGATGCTTCTGCATGAAATAGTGGTAGCTCTGCTCGTGGTCGTGAGAAAGGCCGCGATATTCGTCAAGATTGAACGTGGCAACGCGGGAGAAGTCGAGACCCTCCTCTTCGTAGCGCTTGACGAGTTCGGCATAGAGGCCCTCGGGCGTAGAGCCCGTGGCAAGACCGAGCACGCAGCCAGGCTTTTCGGAAACCAGTTCCGCGATGATATCCGCAGCCGCTTCGCTCATGTCCTGATAATCTTTAGCAACGATGATCTCCATCGAAACCCCTTTCGCTTCATACCAGCCCGAGCTCTTTCAGCCGCGGGCGAAACGCAGCCTTCGCATACCGCCCCATGATGACAAAACGGGCAAGGGCAATTCATCCATAACGGAAAACCGCACGGAATAACCAAGGCGCGAAACCAAACCTACAATAAGCCGGACAACGATGATACCGCACCGAGAACATGCGGGAAAGACACCACAGTATGACCTTGAAGCCCCAGATCGCAAGAAAGGGAAAGGGGCGCGCCAATTGACACGCCCCAGTCGAAAACGCGTCCGAAAAAAGGGAGGGGAAGGACGCACGGAAATTGATCGATTAGCCTAGCACAACAACATCGGCCTCGGTAATGGGCGTGGTCGGCTCGAGCTTTCCGCCCGTAGCTGCCTGAATGCCGCAAATACGACCGGTGGTCATGCAATGGCCAGCCGACATTCCTCCCTGGAACATCGACCAGTCAGGCAGACCGCATAGTTGTCCGGCGGAAAATCCCGTAATCCACAGGTTCGGAATAACGTTGCGGTCTTTATCAAGAGCTTGATAATTGCCATTTACCGCAGCGCCTGCGCACATGGCGGACACGCGGATATGCTTGTGAATGCCCCAATACGGAGGCTGCTCGATCTTTTTGAGGTACTTCGCCTTCTTGCCGAAATCGGAATCGAAGCCCGCATCGCACATCTCGTTGTAGCGCTCGACGGATTTCTTCAGCGCGTCTGCAGGGATGCCGAGCTTTTCGGCAAGTTCGTCCAACGTATCGCAGCAATACGTGTCAATGAGGTCCTCGATGACGTTTGCGCCACTTTCCGCAGAGCGGTCCATCTCAACATCGGGCATGTAAACCTTAATTGCTTCTTTATCGGTCGGTTTGCCGCCCCATTCCGTCACCTGGTCAACATAGTTGTCGTCGAAGATTTGACTGTACCAGCCAGGCTTAGGCTGATAGCGCAAAACGCAGTTGAGCTGCTCGAATTCAGCGTCTTCGTTCATGAAACGCTCGCCGTTTTCGTTGACCGTCAAAAACGGCTCGTTATACATCGGACCCGAATCGAAATCGTGCATCATATGAGAATGTCCTACGGGAACGAACGTGCCGCCGATTGCCATAGCCATCATGATGCCGTCGCCCGTCTTGTTGGTCTGCTTGCGGTCGAAGTCTTTCACGTCGGGGCAGTAGCGCTCTATCAAGCTCTGGTTGTTCTGGTAGTCGCCCGTCGAAAGAATGACGCCTTTGGTGGCATTGAATTTGATGTAGTCAGTACCGCTTTTGCCCACAACGCCGGTCACTGCCCCGGATTCGTCGGTAACAAGCTGAACGCCAGGCGTGCTGTAGAAGAACTCGACACCTTTTTCGGCGGCCAGCTCAGCCAGCGCCTTGATTGCATTTCCGTTATTGTACGGCTTAGGCCCGAACAGAATGGAGCGACGAGAGCATTTGCTACCATCTTCGTATTCGGTCACGGCCGTAGGACGGATTTTGTACGGAGGAAAACCAGCCTCCGCGGTACGCACCTGCATCCAGCGGATTGTCTCACCCGAATATTTGGCCCACGTGGTGGCCAGATCTCAATCGGCTCGCCAATGGCAATCCTCCATGAAAGCCTGAATGAAGTTCATCACGCCCTGTTCGTCCGATTCGTCGAGCAGCACGCCCGTGCACGTGCCGCCCTGCGCATCGGCGTGGGCTCTTTCTGGAGCACGGCAACCGTCGCGCCTTCTTCAAGCGCGGAAAGCGCCGCCGGAACGCCACCCGTGCCGGCGCCGACGACCACGACGTCGTAGGTCTTCTCTTCAGAGAACTTAGTAATGGGGTCGAGCTCTACAGGCGAGCTCTCGAAGTCAGAAGCCTGCAATCCCTCGGGGTACGGAGTACCGCCTTCGGTAGTGCCCGACTCGGGTTTTTCGCCCGATTCAGAAGGCGAACAGCCGGCAAGCGCTACGCCCGCAGCAGCAACAGCGCCCGTAGCAAAAGCGCCTTTGAGAAAATGACGACGATCGAGTTCCATAGCCCCTCCTTGTATCTCCAAGTATTCTTTCGAGCACTTTGCTCAAGGCGGCAAATCACCTCGAGCAAACACCTCGATAGGCGAAACTCTATGACACCGATGACGCATTCCGCGTACCACCAACGGTCTGAACTACGGTTTTGCCTCGCGTCGTCTACTACAAACAGGATGAATTCGAAATGAGAGCAAGAGTCGAGCCGTTCTTGCGAACGCAAGCGTCATACGTTTCCTATAATCGCTATGGGAGGGAAACCATGCTGAAAACATTCTTGAAGGAAACGCCTCAAGCGGCGTCAATTGTCATAGGGCTCGCTTGCGCGGGGCTTGCCTTGGAGGCGTTACGAACCCCTGCCGTACGCAACGTCACCTTCGAAGTTTTCCATCCGATTCCATACCTCATTGAGGGCATCGGATTATTGATTGCCGCTTTCGTTCTCGGCAAAGCAAGCAAAACACTTCGCATCGATAAGCATCCATTCTTATCGATCGGAGTGGTGCGGCAGCAAGCATTTCCCTCTTCCTGATTATGCAGTCAGGCGACCCATTAACCGGAGACGTCTCAAGAGACGTCGTAGTGAGCGCCTATCGGCTTTCGAGCGCTCTGCTTTTCGTTCTATGGGCAGAACGCCTTTACCCCATGGGAGCACGGCGCGCGGCATATGCCTACGCCCTTTCCCTTGTCGTCGCAGCTATCCTGATGGCGGTTCTCTCGTTCTGTTCTCTAGCCATCGGGCAATCCGTGCTGGCAACGCTCCCTCTGCTTTCCGTTGGGCTGCTTCTTTCGTCGCACAATGCCGAGGCGAGCGCGGGAAGCAATACGAGCCCTCTCGCCGAAAGCCTCCCAGCACTCAGGACGAAAACAAAACGCGACATCCTTATTGCAGCCGTTCTGCTGCTCACGCCACTCGTCATGCGCGGCCCTTTTATTTCCGTGCAGTCGTCATGGATCGATCAGCAAAGCGACTCGATTGCTTCATTCTTGATTCAAATAAGCATGGCGATTGGTCTCCTCCTCGGATGCGGCCTGATCTTCATGCTTATCCGCTTTCTCTGGAACAAACGCTGCATCATGTTCTTTGAGCTGCTCATCGTCCCGCTGTCCCTCCTGGCTTTCTATGCTGCGCAAGCATCGGAGACACTGTGGTTCTTCTACGTCCCCATCGTCGATGCCACGTATCGCACGCTCCTGCTCTTCGTCATCCTCATGCCCTTCCTCGTAAAAACAAAGAACTCGTTCGCCCTGATGCCAATCGGCCTTGGCGTACTCATTATCGGCCGTGCGCCGTTTTCCCTCCTCGTATCGATACTGCCTGAAGCCGCATATGCGGGCGTTTCCGTAGCGTTCGTCACGCTAGGAATTGCAGGCAGCATCACCGCGCTCCTTGCAAGCGGCATGTTCGAAGATGAAAGGCCGGAGCAACCTCTCGTTCAGCACGCCTCCTCTGCGTTGAACGGCAACCTCGAACTTGCATGCGACACCCTTGCGCAGCAACGCAGGCTCACGGCGCGAGAACGCGAAGTGCTCGGCCTGCTCGCGCAACACTACAACGCCCCCTACATCGCCAAAAAGCTGGTCCTCAGCACTTCCACAGTCAAAACCCATATGCGAAACCTCTATGCGAAATTGGAAGTCCATTCGCAAAGCGACCTATACTTGCTCCTGGAGAGCACCGCGAAAATCTCAAGCCAGGAGGAGCCCCATGACCGCCCGTAGAACTTTCGACGCATTCGTTTTCGACCTTGACGGAACTCTGCTCGACACACTCCCCGACCTTGTCGCGGTAACTAACGAAGTGCTCGCAAGCTTCGAGCTCCCAACCCACTCTCGCGATGAAATCCTTGCCATGGTCGGCAATGGCCTGCGATCCCTCATCTCTCAAGCCGTGCCGCAAGACCTTCCCCAAGACGAGGTCGAGCGCATCCTCACTTGCTGGAAAAAGGCTTACGACGAGCACGGACAAACGCATACGTCGATTTACGACGGCATGATGGAGGCACTCTTGGAGCTTAAGCGGCGCGGAAAAAAGCTTGCCGTGTTCTCCAACAAGTTCGATGGCGGCGTAAAAACGGTCATGAATCATTTCATGCCGGGACTCATGGATTACGAACTCGGCGAAGGTCCCGTGCCGCGCAAGCCCGATCCCCAAGGACTCTTCCTCATAGCAACCGAGCTCGGCATCGATCCAAAGCGCATAGCGTTCGTAGGGGATTCGGCCGACACCGACATGCAAGTGGCTCGCAATGCCGGCGCTTTCGCACTGGGAGTGAGCTGGGGTTATCAGCCGGTAGAACGTCTGCGCGAAACGGCGGATGCCGTTATAGACAACCCTTCGCAGCTGCTCGATTTCGCGTAATGCGACAAACGAGACGATTCCTCGCCGCAATCGAAGCGTTGCGCTCCCGTAAAGTCCTTACGCTACAATAATCTGACGCAAACGAACCATTCCGCAAAAGCGAGCCGAGGAGGCAACCATGGCCTCGCCTAAAAACATCGGAGACCAGATTCTTGATGCTGTGCAAGACGCCGTGAGCTCTCAAGACTTCAGCGCACTGCAATCGACCATCGAGTATTCCGTAGGCCTTGCTGCGAAGAATATCAGCAAAGGCCTGGCCCACGCCTCAAGAAGCATGCAGCAGGCGCAAGCCGAATATCAGCAAGAGCAAGAAAAACGCCGCCAAAAGCAGCTGATGCAGGCCATCTATGCGAAAAGCACCCCCTCGAAAGCCGTCGGGTACGCCATGGCCATCGGGGGAGGCGTTGCAGCCGTTCCCTTCCTCCTTGGCGCGGCAATCGTTTCCACGAGCGGGATTGCCGCATTCTTCGTACCTCCTCTTTTATTCGCCGCAGGAGGATTGGTTTTATGCGGTTTCGGCATACGCCGCCTGCGTCTGACAAAATCTTTCGAGCTGTACAGGGACATCATTTCCACGCGCGAATACTGCACCGTCGAAGAACTTGCCGCCCGCACGGCCGCATCCCCGAAAACCGTCATGAAAAACCTCAAGGCCATGCTGAAAAAGGCATGTTCAAGCAAGCTGCGTTCGACGACGACGAACAATTCCTCATCACGACGCACGACGCCTACAGGGAATACCGCGCCGCTCAGCTTGAAGCGCAGCATCTCCGCCACCAAGAAGCCCTCGCTCAAAGCGTCGACGCCCCATCCGAACAGAGCCAAGCCTTAACCCCCGAAGCGCAAGCCCTGCTCGCGCGCGGCGAGGCATTCGTCGCGAAGATTCGCATGAGCAACGACGCCATTCCGGGCGAGGATATATCCCGCACAATAGACCAGATAGAGCACACCGTACGCACCATCCTCAAACGCGCCGAAGAATACCCCCAGGTCATCAATGACCTTGACCGACTGATGGACTATTACCTTCCCACTACGGTCAAGCTTTTGGATGCATACAAAGAACTTGATGCGCAGCCTATCCAAGGAGAGAACATCCAGAAGTCCAAGAAAGAAATCGAGGCGGCGCTTGATACGCTCAGCACAGCTTTCGAGAAGCTTCTCGACTCCGTATTCAAAGAAATGGCTTGGGACGTTTCCACCGATATATCGGTCTTGCACACCGTCCTCGCACAGGAAGGCCTCGTGGAAGACCCTTTTACAAAGATGCGTCCCTAACAAAACGCGAGCACAGAACCGACCCGAGCATCCATCCGAAACCGAAAGGCAGGATATCATGAGCGACCTCCTTAACAACGACCAGATGCAGGCCCCCGGCGTGCCCACGCTAACGCTCACGCCCACCATAAGCGACGCTGCGGCTCCTGCGCCTGCGCCCACCCTGGTTGTGACGCCCGAAGAAAAAGCCCCAGTCGCGCTCGACGACAGCATGCTGAGCGACGAAGAAAAACGCATGGTGGACAACTTCTCCCAGCAGATCAACGTGCGTGATTCCAGCATGATTCTCCAATACGGAGCCGGGGCCCAGAAGAAAATGGCCGACTTCTCCGAATCCGCGCTCGCCAGCGTGCGCATGCAAGACCTGGGCGAGGTGGGCGACCTGATCAGCAGCGTGGTCGTCGAACTGCGCAGCTTCGACGCTACCGAAGAAAAAGGCGTCTTCGGCTTCTTCAAGAAGGGCGCGAATAAAATCGAGTCCATGCGTGCCAAATACGACAAAGCCGAAGCGAACGTGGATAAAATCGTTGGAGCCCTGCAGGGTCACCAGATGAAGCTCATGAAAGACGCCGCGACGCTCGACAAGATGTACGAGCTCAACCTGACATACTTCAAAGAGCTCCCCATGTACATTCTTGCAGGAAAAAAGAAACTTGCCGAAGTTCGCGACGTAGAACTGAAAGAACTCGTTGAGAGGGCGCGTTTGAGCGGCAAAGCCGAAGACGCGCAAGCCGCGCAAGACCTTGAAGCCATGTGCACCCGCTTCGAGAAAAAGATTTCCGACCTGGACCTCACCCGTACCATCGCCATGCAGACGGCGCCGCAGATTCGCCTGGTGCAAAACAACGAAATCACCATGGTCGAAAAGATTCAAACCACCATCGTCAACACCATTCCTCTGTGGAAAAGCCAGATGGTGCTCGCTCTTGGCATCGCGAATTCAGCCGAAGCCGTGCGTGCTCAAAATGCCGTCACCAACATGACCAACGAGCTGCTCAGAAAGAATGCCGAGATGCTGCACACCTCCACCGTAGAGGTGGCGCGCGAATCCGAGCGAGGCATCGTAGACATCGAAACCCTGAAAAACACGAATGAAACGCTGATCAGAACCTTCGACGAAGTCATTCAGATTCAAAAAGAGGGCCGCCAAAAACGCGCCGAGGCCGAAGCCGAGATGCGCCGCATGGAGGCCGACCTCAAGCAAAAGATGCTCGAGATTCCACGCGCCTAGCAAAAACCGGCGGGAGATGCAGCCAAGCGCATCTCCCGCTTTTCTTTTCTCTGGCCATAGTTAGTTTAGAAGCCGCACGTCACGCAAACCATCCCGCTTGCGGAAGAACCCGCCCTTCTTTATGCAAGAGGCGTATGCTTTACGCATATGTAAACAATTACGGTTTATGCTCGCGCAGACGAGCGGAAAGCGAGGCTTCATGAACATCAAGAAGGTCGTTGTTGCAGGCGCGGGCGTTCTAGGGAGCCAAATTGCCTTTCAAAGCGCATACAAAGGCTTTGACGTTATCGTGTGGGTGCGCAGCGAAGGCTCAGTCGAACGGGCTCGTCCCAAATTCGAACGCCTGCTGGGCATATACGAGACGACTCTCGAGGCCATGAAAACAAATCCGGCCGCCTACTGCCGCGGACTGGCTGAAAGCCCTCAAGTTTCAGAGGAAGAAATAGACTCTCTGAAAGACGCGGCGAAAAAAGCCTTCAAAAGCCTGAAGTTCACAACGAGCTACGAAGAGGCCGCAAACGATGCCGATTTGGTAATTGAAGCCATCGCCGAAGATCCGGAACAGAAAATTGCATTTTATACCGAGCTCGCTCACTACCGTCCCGAAAAGACCATCCTGGCTACGAATTCCTCCACCATGCTCCCGAGCACATTCGCCGAAGCAACAGGACGTCCCGAGAAATACCTGGCGCTGCATTTCGCCAATGAAATCTGGAGGAACAACACCGCCGAAATAATGGGGCATGCCGGCACCGCGCAGCAGCCATATGAAGAAGTGGTCGGATTCGCCGACGCCATTGGCATGATTCCTCTACGTCTCAAGAAAGAACAGCCCGGCTACATCCTGAACAGCCTGCTTGTGCCGTTCTTGAAATCGGCGCAGGCTCTGTACGCAACAGGAGTCGCCGACCCCGAGACAATTGACAAGACATGGATGCTTGCAACGGGCGCGCCCCTCGGCCCGTTCAGGATCCTCGATATCGTCGGGTTAACCACGGCCTACAACATAGCAATCATGGACCCGCTGGCGGCGGACCCTGAAACGGTTCAGGGCAAGGTGGCAGCCATGCTCAAAGAGCGCATTGATGCTGGAAAGACGGGCGTCAATGCAGGAGAAGGTTTTTACCGATACGAGAAATAGCTCAGCACTAAAGACGGAGATACCAAAAAGGCCGCTCATTGAGCGGCCTTACAATTCAATGGTGGTCAGAGAGGGACTCGAACCCCCGGCACGGGGATTTTCAATCCCCTGCTCTACCAACTGAGCTACCTGACCAGTTACGCTAAGCGCAGGTATGTATATTACAGAAACCTCTTCGTCTTTGCAAGAAGAATTTCTGACTTTTTTAAAGGACGACCCTGGATCATATTGCCGCATACGCGCTTGTCACGCGGCACAGTCACCCCTCTGAAAACGGATCCGGAACGTCGTTTCTCTCCGAATACGCCATCGGGCTTTGTTCTGATAATCCAATCGATGTTATTTCATCGCGCAACCAGCGCCGAAAAGAAGGTCGCGTTCGTCCTCGGGAAGCGCCGCGCGCGCTTGGTCACGAAGATTGTTTACGCCGATGAAGAACTGACGCATCATGACGACCATAAGATAGCGTCCTTTTGGCGTCAGCGTGATTTGTTCGTCGTCGTCGATATCGAACGCACCCGACATCTTCATGAACGCATACTCGGCAGGAAGGCCTTGGGCAACGCTGCAACCGAAATCACGCTTCCACTGCTTTTTGTCCAATCGAAGGCCGAAGAGCTGCATCATAAAACGATAGCGCATGCGGTTGTACTTAGAAAACGTCGTCTTACCCATGACGGACATGCGGTTCGCCTGTATGGCTTCGTTGTATTCGCGAACACTGAAGGTGTTAACGTATTGGGTGTCGCCCAAATACGTCATGCCGCCGCTGCCAATTGCAGGATATTCCTCGTAATCGACAATATACTCGTCAATCATCTGCCCCCCGCGATCGTCCGAAAAATTGCCTTCGGGGCGTTTATTGAACGTCCATGCGCTGCCATGGACGAACGGGGAGTCGCCACCACCTGCCAGGGTGTCGCAAATGATTTCGTAGAAACGCTGCTCGCGGTTGTAGTCAACCTTCCCCACGGTGGCGGCAAGGGACTTTTCCACCGAAGGAGACGCCATAAGGGGATAGAACGTGGTCTGGCTCGTGCCGCTTTCAAGCACCATTTCCAAATCGCGACGAAGAATCTCCTCGGTCTGCGCCGGGAAGTTAAAAATCATGTCCACGTTAAGCGATTTGAAGTACGGCGCGGCCACCTTGATAGCCTCCAGGGTGCTCGCGCCGCTTCCGTACTTGTCGTAGCGGTCCATCTGCTTTAAAAGGCCGTCATCGAAGCTCTGGACACCCACGCTCATACGGTCAACGCGACCCTGCAAACGCTCCAGGTATTCGGGAATCAGATGATTCGGATTGGTTTCGCAGGACACCTCTTTGATGGAGAACTCGGACTTCGCCATGTCTATGATTTCGCACAGCTCATCAAGGACGATGGTTGGCGTACCTCCGCCAATGTAGACGGAATCGAAATCGTAACCGAGCTCTTTGAGCATCATCATTTCGCGACGAAGGTTGGCGAAATACGGCAGAGCGTAATCTTCCGAAAACGGGAAGCGATTGAACGAGCAGTACGGGCACAGTCGTTCGCAGAAAGGAATGTGGATGTAGAGCATATACGGCTGGCCCGGCTTGGGTCCAGGGATACGCGCATCAGAGCAGGGGTCTATCTTCATGAAGCGCGATGCGCACATACGCACCGCGCTTGTAAGCATTCGTTCGCTGAGCATGCGGTCCTAACCTTTGAGCGCTCGCAATGCAATATCGCGGCGCAGCTGTTTACCTTCGAAGTTGATTTTGTCGCACGCCTCGTATGCGAGTTCGCGCGCATCTTCGAACGTATCAGCAAGGGCGACAACATTCAACACACGCCCGCCATTCGTGACAAGCTCTTCATCTACATTGAACGCCGTTCCCGCATGAAAGACCGTAACGCCTTCGAGGGCTTCGGCCTCTTCGATTCCGAGAATGACTTTTCCTTTTCGTAGGAACCGGGGTACCTTCGCTTGCCAGAACGACGCAGACCGCGCACTTGTCGCTCCATTGCAGGTCAATGTCGCCCATACGGTTTTCAGCGACGGCCTTGAACACCTCGACGGCGTCACTTTTCATGCGAGGCATGACAACCTGGGTTTCCGGATCACCGAAACGAGCATTGAATTCGAGCAGCTTAGGCCCTTCGGGGGTCAGCATAAAGCCGCCATAGAGAACGCCCGTGTATGCCGCCTCAAAATCCTCCGCGGTAGCAGCAGCGGCCTTTTGCATGATGCCCTGCATCTGAGCCTCAAGCTCGGGCGTAACGCACGGAACGGGGGAGTACACACCCATACCGCCCGTGTTGGGACCGCGATCCCCGTCGTATGCGCGCTTGTGGTCCTGAGCGCACGGCATGCAAAGGGCCTTACCGCCGGCAAGATACGCGAGCATGCTGCACTCGGGGCCTTCGAGCATCTCTTCGATGACGACGATAGAGCCCGCTTCGCCGAAGTCTCCCGCAAAGCAGTCGCGAACGGCTTCTTGGGCATCCTCAAGGCAATCGGCGACGATAACGCCTTTGCCGGCAGCCAAGCCGTCAGCCTTAACGACAATGGGAGCGCCTACTTCGTCAAGATAGGCCATAGCTTCCGCTCGCTGGGCATTTCTTGTAGCGCGCCGTGGAAGGTCGTGAGCCAGCATGAACTCCTTGGAGAAGCTCTTGCTGCCTTCGAGCTGCGCACCCTGGGCGTCGGGGCCGAACACGGCAAAGCCGGCATGGCGAACCTTTTCGGCAACGCCTTCGACCAAGGGAGCCTCGGGGCCTACGACAACCAGCTCGATATCGTTGTCGCGGGAGAAGCCGATAATGGCCTCGGCATCGAGAATATCGAGCGGGACGTTTTTCGCAATGGCCGCCGTACCGCCGTTACCGGGAGCCACATACAGCTCTCCGATATGAGACGACTTAGCAAGCGCCCACGTCAGGGCGTGCTCGCGACCGCCACTACCAAGCACCAGTACGTTCACTTACGTTCCTTTCAACGTGCAGACACGCTGCTTATTGAGAATCGACCCCGGACCAAGCCGGGATCGATTCGTTCATGCATTGATCATAGTGTTTCTTTTGGCGAATCGGACGGAGCGGTTTGCTGCCGAACCCGTCCGCCATACAACCGACAGAGCGGGACTATTCTTTTACCAGCCCCTCATGAACGTCTGGTTGCGATCGGGACCGACCGAGATGATTGAGGCCTTCACGCCGCTAAGACGCTCGATTTCCGAAACATAGTCTTTCGCTTCCTGCGGCAGCTCATCGAAGCTTTTCGCGGAGGTGATGTCTTTACCCTTCCAACCAGGCATGGTCTTATAGATCGGCTTGGCATGGAACAGCACGCTCTGCTGCATAGGGAAGTAATCGTAGCGCTTTCCTTCGCACTCGTAGGCGACGCAGATTTTCAGCTCGTCGAAAGCGGAAAGCACGTCGAGCTTGGTGAGTGCGATATCGGTCAGGCCATTGACTTCCGCCGCATAGCGAGCGATGACAGCATCGAACCAGCCGCAGCGACGTTTGCGACCCGTGGTAACGCCGAATTCGTGACCCTCGGAGCACAGCAGATCGCCATCGATGGCATCCTGGCCCTCGCCGCCGTTTTCGGGGTACAAAAGCTCGGTGGGGAAGGGACCGGCGCCAACGCGGGTAACGTACGCCTTCTGAATGCCGAGCACGCGGTCGATGGCCGTGGGACCGACGCCCGAACCCGTTGCAGCGCCTCCAGCACAGCAGGAAGAGCTGGTAACGAACGGATACGTGCCGTGGTCTATATCGAGCAGGGTACCCTGCGCACCCTCGAACAGAATCTGCTTCCCTTCGCGCAGCGCGTCGTTGAGCAACTGGGCGGTTTCCGCCATATGAGGACGAATGACCTCGGCATACGGCAGGTACGCTTCGCAGATTTCTTCAACCGTGAAGGTGCGCTTGCCGTACACTTTCTCAAGAATGGCGTTCTTGGTCTCCAGAGCCGCTTCAACTTTCATGCGGAAAACGCGCTCGTCAAGAAGATCCTGGATGCGGATGCCGCTGCGGGCGGCCTTATCCTGATAGCAAGGGCCGATGCCGCGGTTCGTTGTGCCGATTTCGTTTTTCCCGAGGCGGAACTCCGAAGCTTTGTCCAGCTCGATGTGATAGGGCATGATGACGTGGGCATCGCAAGAGATTTTCAAGCGATCGCAGGAAAGGCCCTCGCCCTCCAGCATCTCCATCTCTTCAACCAAGACCTGAGGGTTCACCACGACGCCGTTGCCGATAACCGGAATGGCGTCTTCATACATGATGCCCGAAGGAATCAGATGCAGGGCAAGTTTCTTTTCTCCGTGGATGACCGTATGGCCGGCGTTATTGCCGCCCTGATAGCGAACCACGTAGTCGAAATCTCGGGCAATAAGATCGGTGACCTTGCCCTTGCCCTCGTCGCCCCATTGGGCGCCGACCAACACCACGTTCGGCATGTTCGTCCTTTCACTTGACGATATCGTGTTAGACAACCTTGTAATTATAGCGCGACCATTGTATGACCGTCGGCATATTGCCGAACGGCCTCAACAATCTCCTTATGGCAGGTAAAAAGAATGACCTGGCGTTTTTCAGCAAGCTCGCTCAACGCTCGAACGGCTCCTTTGCGGCGTTCGTCGTCGAAGTTTACGAGTATATCATCTGCGAGCACGGGCACAGCGTTCCCGACACCTTCTACGCACTCGAGCAGCGCGATGCGCAGGGCGAGATAGAGCTGCTGGCAGGTACCCATGGAAAGAAAGCGAGGCTCCCTTTCGCCCCGGGATACATCCACAGCTACTAGACGCCCGTCGTCTTTCATCCGAATCTCAACCCACGTTCCGCCCGTCATCAGGGAAAGCAGGTGCGACGCGCGGGCATACACCTCGGGCACGCTTTCGCTTTTCCATTCTTCGATAGCACGAGCCAAAACGCGGCGAGCAAGAAGAAGCTTTGCAAGGTTTTCCGCCTCTTCGTTCTTCCTTGTGATGATCTGCGCACGCTGCGTTTTCAGAAGGTCGAATCCACGAGAGCGTTCCGCATCGAACAAACATTGCCTCAGTTCGCCAAGGCGAATGTCGTTTCGACGCATGGATTCAAGGAGGACATTCCTCTCCTCAAGCGCCTCCTCGAGTACCTGATGAACGCCTTCGAGACCTTGATCTTCAGCGCACTCGATGCGACAGAAAAGTTCGCGGCGGCGCGCCGCCTCCCGATCGAGAGCCTCACGCTCCGCGGTTTTTCGGGCTTCAAGAGCTCTTATCCGTCCTCGATCCCGCGCAGCTCCGAAAGCTGAGAGCGGACTCTCCATGATGATGCGGGCGTTTCGAATTGAACCTTGCGCTTCGGCAAGACCCATGGCATCAAGCTCTTCCTGAACGCGCAGCGAAAACATGAGCTCGTCCTGCTCGCACACTTCAAGAACGCGACGCGCCTTTGAAACTTCGCCTTCGCCCTTCTTTGCCGATGCGGTACGGGATTTTTTCTTCCGCTGGGAAAAAAGAAACGACCCCACGCCGACCGCACACGCACCAACCGCAACCCCCACGCATACAAGAAAGGCGTCAGAGCCCGACAATCCTTTGACCGCCGTTGCCACACCGGCGAGGAAAAGAACGACACAGCATGCAAGGATAGCTTTATCGGATTTCGAAAACGCTGCCGTGTCCTGTTCGTCGCGTGCTTCAGCCTGCGCTCGGGCCCGGTCGAAGACGTCTTGAGCCGACTCGATCCTACGCTCAAGACGCACGGATTCCTTCTCCAGCCCTTCAAGCCGACGAAGCACCGTTGCTTCGGAGCTTTCGTCCGCCGCATAGACTCCTCCGCGCTGTCGCAAGGCCCGAATCCCTGCGATAGCTTCGTCCAGAGAACGATTACAACGAGCGAGCTCTTCTGTCGAAGCCTCTATTCTTTCTTCCGTCCGACGGATCTCAACCTCGCATGCTCCAAGCAGCTCAATACGAGC
>JBKTHK010000012.1:0-37080 GCA_047240885.1 Slackia sp.
CTTTACCATAGATACGCTGCGCTTCATCTTCTCCTAGGCCGAGACCAAAGAACCCCCATTCGCCTCATCAAGCAGGCGGCGATGAAGCCTCACGATGCGCTCGGAAGGATCCATCCCCAAATCCTCCTTCATGAATCGCTTGCATTCGAAAAACGTGTCCATGGCAAGGCTTCGCTGGCCCGTTGACATCTGGGCCCGCATAAGGGCGCAGAACGTATCCTCCCTCTTCTCGAAGCGCTCGAGCGCCGCCTGGGCGAACCACAGCGCGGCCCTCGGCTCGTCAGCGTCGCACAGTCTGTCCGCCGCGGTGACGTAGACGTCGGCGAGCCGGGTTCTGAAGCGCTCCCGCAGCCGGGCTATATAGGCGTTCGAAGCCTCGGAGGGCAGCAGCCCGCACGCGAAGTCTTCCTCAAGGCGCACGAACGCCTCCATCCACACCCCGGCTTCCGGCTCTTCGAAGGTAAGCATGCGGCAGATCGACTCGAATTCCTCCACATCGCTTTTCACGTAATGGGCATCCACCATGTAGCTTTTCTGGTGCTTTGCCAAGTACGGACAGACCCCTCGCTCGTCCATGAGAGCGCGACGCAGAAGGGACCAGAGCGAATAGAAGCTGTTGACGGACTTTTCGCTCGACGTGTCAGGCCAAAGCACGTCGAGCAGCTCGCTTCGGGGAACTTCTTTGCCCCGGTGCAGAACCAAAATGGCGAGCAGCGTCGTAGCCTTATGCTTCTGAAAGGCTTTTTCGTCGATGACCTCCCCTCCCACGCGAACCTCCATGCCGCCAAAAAGGCGCACGTGCATAAGGGGAACCTGGGCGCTTGCGGCCCTGAAAGAAACGACGTTGGGAGGAAGCTCGGAAAGCACGCGCTTTGCCTTCGCCTCCTCGCGCTGCGTGGCAAGGCTCGAGAGTATGCGCTCGGCCTTTCGCCGGCGCGAAAGGCCTGCATCTCCCACGGCCTCGAAACCTACGGCTTCGCGAAGCAGCGCCTCGTACACCGTTGGCTCATCTTCCTTCTCGCACAAACGGATCGCACGGACAACGAGAGCGTTCGCGCGACGATGCGGCGCATCGGGACCGTACTTCCGCTCAGAGCGCGACCCAAGCTCTCTTGCAAGCTTCGCCGCACGAACCACCTCAAGCAGCACCGACGGCTCCTGCAGCGATTCGTCGCCGCAGCCTTCGAGTGCACCTATCGCCTCCTCCAGGTTTCCCTCCTCAAGCCGGGCTCGAGCCGCGCAATACGAGCTGAATCCTCCTCGGCAGCCCCGGCGCATACGCCCCTCTCGAGCACCGAGCGCGCCTTGCGGCGTCGCTCGCCCTCCGCATTCCTCCGCGAGAAGGGCCGCCTCGATTTGCTGATGCGCAGAAGCGTCGGAGCTGGCAAGCGCACGCGCCGCGAAACACGCGGCCTTCGCGTCGTCTCGAAGAAGGTGCAACCGCCGTGCCGCCGCAAGGACCATGCCGCTCGACAAAGAAGCGCCTTCGAGACCGGACGACTCGAACAGCTCCTGGATACAGGCGGGATATCCGGCGCGAACGAAATCGTCCTGCACGCTTTCTATCCACAAAGCCCTCTTCTTCCTCGGGCAGAGGGCCGCCACGAGGTCGCACGACCTCTGCCACATCCCACGACGCACCAACAGGTCGGCCAGTCGGCCGACGAGCGCGTCTCTGCTCGAAGCGGTGGCGCCCTCCACAATCCGCCCGATCAAGGTGTGACACGCTTTGGTTATCTTGCCTATCGGGGCGCTGTGCGCCTTGAATCGCTCCTCGATGAGGTCGATACCCAGATGGGGATAGCATTCCTCGAGAAGACGGAGCGTGTCTTTTTTCACCCCTTTCACAACGAAGGACACATCCTCTATGGAGCCTTCACCCAAAACGAGCATGACGAATTCGACGAGAACCAGCTCAGCAGGCGCTCCCGCCGTCTTCATCCCTTGGAGCAAGGCGTCAACGTCAGAATCGGTTCCCCACACAAACGATGCGACCCTGTCGCACTCCCCGAATCCGGAAGTGCCTGCAGAATCGATTTCCTCGGCATCGACCAGCAAGTCTTTCGAAGCGATGCATATTCGGTCCTTTTGCAGATCGCTCAAGGAATCGACCGGAATCGCCGTACGAGAACTTCCCATCCGTCGGAAGCAGCGTGTCTATGTCGTGCGAAAATGCCTCCGCCCTCCATCCCAAGAAAGGGCACGTCCTCGAAAACCGCGGGGAGCCCTGCTCCGAGAAATGAAAGCGTCGACGCGACGACGCCGTCGTCAGGTCACGCAGAAAGACGGGCTTTGGCAGTTGATGCAGAACGTATTCGCGAAATTCGGACACGTTTGCATACTCGAGCGCCAGCATGGTCTTCCCATAGCCCTGCGGAGCGACGAGAAAGCAGGCCACATCGCGCTCGACCATCATCTTCTGCTAATTTCGGACGAGAGCGATACTTTTTTTATAAATTCTTCGGAGGACGTCCGTTGCATGCCGAGTTCGCAAGAAAGCTTTTCATGGGTGCGCTCCTTCCAACCACGCTTAGTTCCACGCCTCGACGCACTCGCGGACAGCAACGGCCAGTCGGTCTCGCAAGGGAGTGCTCTTCGTCGAAAACAACAGGCCGCACCGCAGATGGAGTTTTCGTCGAACCTTCGAGAGACCGGTACTCTCCCCATGCGTCGGGCATATGCATTGTAGTGGTGCGACGAAAGACGGCTTTCTCATTACAAGGGCCGTATCAGGAGGAGTGGACGAACGAACGCGGCAGCGGTCTTCCTTTCTCATCGCCGGTGATTCCCTGCTGTTTTCACCGTTTTCCACTACCATTTCGGCCATGAATCTTTCCTCAACATACCGATCGATGCGCGAGCGCTCTACGTCCTGAACAAGCTCGAAGAGGCCGGCTATAGCGCCTGGTTCGTCGGTGGGTGCGTTCGCGACGCGTTCATGGGAATCGAGGCCAACGATTACGACATAGCCACTTCTGCGCCTTGGCAAGAAACAAGCTCCCTCTTCAAGAAGGCCGGCCACAACGTCGTGGAAACGGGAGCGAAGCACGGAACGGTGACCGTCCTGGTCGAATCCTTTCCCTTCGAGATAACAACCTACCGCGTCGACGGAATCTACAGCGATGCGCGACATCCCGACACCGTAGTGTTCGCCGACACCATAGAAGACGACCTCTCTCGGCGTGATTTCCGCATCAACGCCATGGCCTTCCATCCTTCCCGCGGCGTTCTTGACCCTTTCGGAGGACTTGACGACATCCGAAAACGCCGTCTTTGCGCAGTCGGCAACCCCCTCGACCGCCTTGCCGAAGACCCTCTTCGTATCATGAGGGTCTTCGCGCGCCGCGAAACTGGGATTTCCATCGAGCATCAACGGAAAACGCAATCCGCGAGAATGCTCCGCTTTTGAAGTCTTTGTCGAAAGAACGAGTTTTCGCCGAGCTGTGCTCGCTTCTGTGCGCGCCCCGCGCTTCCACCATCCTTATGGAATACCACGACGTCCTCGACGTCGTAGTCGAGGGAACGAGCGCCATGGCAACGCAGCCTTTGAATTTCCGGGAAAGCACCTGCAGCATCCTCGAGCACACAGCGCACGTTTTGGACCGCACGCCTGCCGAGCCCTCCTTGCGTCTTGCTGTCCTGCTTCGTGACAGGGGAAAGACGCCCGCCTCGCTTCGCTCGAACGACCCGAAAAACCACGCGAAAGAAAGCGCCCTTCGCGCCAAGTCGCTCCTGGAAAAACTGAAAGCTCCGCGCCGTCTTCGCGAAAGAGTCTGCCGAATCGTAATTCGTCACAACGAATACGTCCCTCCCTCGCCCAGCGGCGTCTCGACGCTTGCTATCCTCGAAGGCGGCGACGCAACGTTCGTGCGCGACCTGCTCACGCTGCAGCATTCGGAACTTTCGGCCCTGGAATTCTGCAGGCCTCAGGCCGAAGAAGCGGCGTTGCGACTCGAAATCCTCGACGAGCTTCTTCGCACGGAAGCTCCCCTTTCGCGCACCGATCTGGCCATACGCGGCTCCGACGTCGCAAACGCGCTTGGAGTGTCAGGGAAAGCCGTCGGCCTCATTCTCGATGCAGTACTCGACGCCGCAATCGAGGGCCTGCCAAACGAACGCGACACGCTTCTTTCGAGCCTTCCCCAGGCGCAAAATGCCGCGTGCGAGCATCTTTTTGAAAAAAAGTTTAAAAAGATGCTTGACGCAACCATGTATGACCTGTAATATTTCAATCCGCGCTTGAGTTGCGGCTAACGCACTGGGGTGTCGTCTAATGGCAGGACAGCGGTTTCTGGTGCCGTATGTGAGGGTTCGACTCCTTCCACCCCAGCCATTTTTTCGAGCGCATGATTGTATGGCCTGGTCGTCTAGCGGTTTAGGACATCGCCCTCTCAAGGCGAAGATCGGGGGTTCGAATCCCCTCCAGGCTACCATCGCATACTTCTGCGAACCCTTCGATGCTGTTTATCAGTTCGGAGGGTTCGCATTTTTATCGAGGAATCTCAGCAGAACCTTTCGTTGTCTGTTTTGGCTTGCAGAGTTTTTCTTCCCCTCCGAATCTCTCCTTCTTTTAAGCATGGTGCTCTTCGTGTTGCCCGCAGCCAAACCTGCATCGGAGGGCTCTCTGGCAAGAAAGATACCCTCCGAAGCCTCCTTATCGTGCTTCTTTCCACCGAAAGCCTTACCGTTTTACCACCGAAATCTTCTCCGTTTCTTCCCGTTTTCTTCCAAGAACCTTTTCGCAAACCACGCGCATTTTGGATGAAATCTACCCGAAACGACTCCTTAAAACGTTGGTGATTGAAAACGAATCCTCACTATCCCCTTTTCCAAGCCTTGCAAGAAATCGATCCGTGAAGAAATCTCTTCAAAATACGGCCTTTCCACCATTCGGCGAAAGGCCGTATCCATGAAACGAACGGCTTCAATCTTGCCCATATCCTTACCTCGCCAAGAGGTTTTTCACAAAATCGCGCTATGCTTCAAGCCCATGCAGGCGAGAAAAACGAATCGCCGTCTATGCCTCAAGCGAGCCAAAGGCCTCGCGATGCGCCCACATGTGATCGAGCGGCCCGTTTCCCTTCCCCATGGCGAAACCGGCGCGAAGAGCCCCTGAAACGTAGCGTTTCGCCTGAAGCACTGCTTCGAAAACTCCTTTTCCCGATGCGAGCCCACACGCTATTGCGCTCGACAGCGTGCAGCCGGTTCCGTGCGTATTCTCCGTTTCGACGCGCCTGCCTTTCAGCCAGCGACACGACCCCCCGAGATACAGCAGGTCGTCTGCGCCGATTGCGCCATGCCCGCCTTTCACGAGAACCGCCCCAGGCGTCATGCCAGACAGTATCCGCGCTGCCGATTCCATATTTTGAGGCGTTTCGATTGCCATGCCACATAGCACTTCCGCCTCTGGAATATTGGGCGTAATAATCGTCGCAAGTGGGAACAGGTCGCGTACCAAGGCGTCTTTGGCCTCTTGGGAGATAAGACGAGAACCGCTTGTCGAAACCATAACAGGATCAAACACCACGTTAGGCGCCGCATGTTCGGAGAGCCCCCGCGCAACGGCCGAGACAATATCGGTCGACGAAACCATACCCACCTTGACCGCCTGAGGGCGAATATCGCCGAAAACTGCATCCATCTGGGCGCACACGAAATCCGGAGCTACGTCGAAAACCCCGTATACCCCCAGCGTATTCTGGGCGGTTAATGCCGTGATGACGCTTTGGGCGTAGAGCCCCATCGACTCTACGGTCTTGATATCGGCCTGGATTCCCGCTCCGCCAGAACTGTCGGACCCCGCCACGGTAAGCACCGATGGA
Source organism: Slackia sp. (assembly GCA_047240885.1). Taxonomy (GTDB): domain Bacteria; phylum Actinomycetota; class Coriobacteriia; order Coriobacteriales; family Eggerthellaceae; genus Slackia. The sequence continues at coordinate 5,823 of JBKTHK010000012.1, forward strand.
ATACTGTACGACATGAACGAACTCCTTCAACGCGTAAGGTGCGGCTCCGTGCGCCGCACCTTACGCTCTCCGCAATACGAATCATATTCCTAGATAACGCGATCGATGGCGCTTTTTAAGCCCCGAGCCGCCTGTCTGATATCGGACGCAGCGAACAGGGCCGACACGACGGCCGCACCCGCAACCCCTGTTCCTTCGAGAGCCGCTACGGTCTTTTCGTTCAGGCCCCCGATGGCCACGACGGGTATATCGACCGAGCGACATATATCCGAAAGCGTAGCAAGGCAAACATCGGCGGCTTCAGGCTTCGTAGCCGTCTTGAACAGCGCCCCCACACCGAGATAGTCGGCGCCAGCCTCCGACGCCGCAAGGGCCTGATCGACCGTCTGCACGGACACGCCGACTATTTTTTCGGGACCGAGAACCCGGCGGGCCTCTTCGCAGGCGGCATCGCTTTGTCCCACATGCACGCCATCGGCCTGCGCCACAAGCGCCGCCTCGAGATCGTCGTTGATGACAAAGGGAACGTCACCCGGAATCACACGACGCAGACGACCGCATTGCTCGACGAGATCGCTCGTCGAGGCGTGCTTGTCCCTCAGTTGGACGAACGTCGCGCCGCCCTCCGCGGCTTCGAGAACGCACTCGTCAAGCGTGCGACCACCCAGCCACGAAGCGTCGGTGACGGCGTATAGGCGAAGCGCTTCGGGGTGACAACGCAGGTATTCGCGAGGAGATTGCATCTACGCCACCTCGAAAGCTGCGGCATCGCGAGCGAGCGCCGCACCATCGAGCAGGGAAAGCTCGTCCATGAGGTAGGTGGCGAAACTGCCCGTTCCGCCCTGCATGCGCTCGAGCTTCGCGGCAGCGCGCTGTCCTGCAACGCCCATATGAACGACAGCCGCCAAGGCCGCACCTGCCGCATCCTCCTCACGACGAGCGATATATGCGCCGGAAAGCGCCGAAAGCATACATCCCGAGCCGGTGATTCGGCCTTGAAGAGGAGAACCGTTGCGAACGGCGAACGCACGGTTAGCATCCGCCACAATATCGACAGGCCCGGTGATGGCGACGACGCACCCGGCACGCTCGGCAAATTCGCGCGCAAACTGAGCGGCGGTTTCGATATTGGATTCGCCGACAATATCCTCAGGATTGACATCGACCCCCTTCGTGGCGCTCGCCGCACCCGCAAGGGCTTTCACCTCGCTCATGTTGCCGCGCACCAAAGCAATCGGAAGGGTCTCGAGAAGCGACCCCGCAACCTCGGTACGAAGCTTGGAAGCCCCCGCTCCTACCGGGTCGAGAACGATTGGGTGACCAAGATCGGCAGCTTTCGCTCCCGCCACCTTCATAGACTCGATGCTTCGTTGGTTCAGGGTTCCGATATTGATGACGAGCGCGTCGCAAATGGACGTGATGTCTTCGACGTCGGCAGGTTCATCGCTCATGATGGGGCTTCCACCTACAGCGAGCACCGCATTAGCGCAGCTTTCCACCGTGACATAGTTCGTGATGCAGTGGACAAGCGGAGCGGTTGCGCGCACCGAATCGCACGAGGCGGATATGACGTCGTTGATTTCAGACAGAGGCATTGCCATGATTTCTCTCCCTTCGCTGGCATTACCCAAACAGGTTCATCGGGTCGGAGCAAATCAGCTCCCTCTCAGCCTGCTTTAGCAAGCTCCCCGCATACGCCGATTATAGCCTCAGGCCCATTCCCATCACGAGAAAAGATTGCATCCGGTGCGTTCTCGGCACGCAATCGGCGCATTACGCTCGCATAACATACGCAACGAAGAGAGCGGCATGCTCGGAAGAATGACCATAAGCTCGCCCGAGCCGACACGTATGCGCGCCGGCTTCCCGACGAATTCGTTGGAAAGACCCAATGTCACGTCGTTGCTCAAGTCGATGTCTTCCACCTCGTACTTCAGCCCCGATTCCGTCACGCCCCGTGCGCAATCACCCATGGAAAAGACCGACAGCACCCCCCGCTCGAATACAGGTAGCTCCAAGACGTTGAAGCCTCGCGAAGAAAGAGGAACCATGACGCTTCCCTCCCCCACCGCGACAACTTGCATCGCCCGTTTCGACGCTCCCACGAGCGCCTGGCATGTTGCGAGAGTGTGATCGATCCTCCCGCCGAGCGCACCATACACCGCCACGCGACGGTACCCTTTCAAGCGGGCCCAGTCGAGCGCCAACGCCGTATCGCTGTCGTCCTTCATGGTGGGATGGCGCTCCACGGCAACGCCATCGGGCACATATCCCAAAGAGTCGAAATCCCCCAATGCGAAATCCGGCTCGACGCCAACCCGCTCCAACGAGGCATAGCCTCCATCGACCGCAACTGTACACCCAAACGTTTCGCGCGAGAAATGGGCGGCATCGAAAGAAGCCGCCCCGACCAAAGCGCATTCGAATTCGATTTCTCGATCCATATTTCGACCTTTCTTCGCGAACGATGCTACAATAGCACGGCTATGCGGGCCGGACGGTCGCGTGGGATATGCTCCCATGAGGAAAGTCCGGGCTTCCAGAGGCAGGATGCCGGCTAACGGCCGGGCGGGGAAACCCGACGGAAAGTGCTGCAGAAAAGAAAACTCCCACTGGCGCGAATCGCGTTAAGGGAAAAGCTGAGAAGGTGCGGTAAGAGCGCACCAGCACGCTGGCAACAGCGTGGCTTGGTAAACCCCATCCGAAGCAAGGGCGAATAGGCATGCAACACGGCGCGCCTCTCCGTGCATGCGGGTAGCCTGCTCGAGACGTGCGGTAACGCACGCCCAAGATAAATGGCCGTCTTCGAAGACAGAACCCGGCTTACAGGCCCGCTACGGCAAAAGAAAAGCTCCCTCGACGGGAGCTTTCTTTTTTCGGCAAAATGGCAGATTGAAATTTAGTCGATATCGCCCAAATCGAATGCATCGGAAGCGTCGCCGTAGCCACTCAAGTCTTTTTCGACCACGGAAGGCTTCGGGGTTGCAGGAATGGTAACGGGCGTCGCGGGCGCAGCTGCCGCAGGAGCGGTGTAGCTCGGGGCGACAGCACCGGTCACGCCTGCGGGAGCGGGCTTGTGAACAGGAGCCTGCGTGGGGCTTGCGAAGCGAGCATGCGCGCGTTTCTTTCCATCCTTTTTGGCAAGTTCGTCTTCGACATCGTCGAGCTTGGCATTGGCGTCTTCGATGAATGCCTTGAGGGATTCAGCGTACATCTCGCAGGTCTGCTTATGAGACTGATCAAGCTCCTCGATCGCTTCTTCGATCTTTTCCTTCTCGGCGTTGGCACGGTCGATGATGCCGGCGGCGTCTGCCTCGGCGTCGGACTTGATACGCTTCGCCTCGCTGTTCGCCGCATCGATGACCTCTTTGGCGGAACGCTGAGCGGTAACCAGCGCGTTCGCAATAGCGGACGCGTCGTTTTCCTGCTCGGCGAGCTTGCGCTCGAGCTCCGCGATGCGCTCGTCTTTCTCATCCGCCGAAAGCGCCTGGGCAGGCTCTGCGTCGCGATTCTCCTCCGGCTGCGCCATAGGAGGCTCTGCGAAGGCGGCATCCATGTCCATCGGCTCTTCCTCATGGAAGCCTGCGCGTGAAGCTGCGCGGTCAGCTTTCGATTTCGGCATTCAGCCCGTCGACCTGCGGCGACATGCTCGAGGAACACATCGACCTCGTCGACATCGTAGCCTTTGCGATCGACCGTGAAGCTCTGATTGTGAATTTCTTCGGAAGTGATGGCCATAACAGCTCCTTAACGCTTATTCAATGCCGATTCTTAAAGAATCATGACGATCAGACGTACAGCGAATTGTAATACAAGCAGGGCGAAAATCGGCGATATGTCGACCATCCCCCCAATTGGCGGAATGAATTTCCTGAACAGATTCAGAAAAGGATCGCAGACCCTGCCGAGAACGGTATCGATATCGGCGATGATGCCGCTCTTCTGGGGAATCCAGGACATGAGCACGTACACGAAGAGAATCATCGTGTACACGTCGGCCAGCGAGACGATGAAATACTCGAGCATCTACATCAGCCCCTGGTCGCGAAGGCGCGACGTTTCTCCCTCAGTCAGACCGGCGCCGCGAGTGATCGCGAACACGTGGCCGGACACGCACTCGACGCGCGCATCAAGCGCACATGCGACGCCGAAGCTGAAATCAAGGATGCGCTTGCCCAACTCTTCGGGAGTCGTGCGCAAAGAAAGCACCGCAACGTCCCCCGATTTGAGGATTTTCGCAATACGCTCGGCGTCCGCATAGCTTTCAGGTTTGATAACCGTCAGAATGCGCGTGGCGCGGGCAACGACGCGAGGCTCAGAAGCGACCGCCGGCATGGAAGGCACAGAGGAGAGCTCCTGTGCGGCGAAAGCACCCGTCTGGGCCGCAGAGCCCTCGGCGGAAGCAGCGGGCGCGTTCCTGCGAATAGCGCCCGTATCGGAAGGCGCAGGCGTCGGGTCGAACAGGCCGTTCAAACCGGGAGAACGCTGCTCGTCGGCCTTGGGGGCGGCGAAGTCGCGATGTTCCTGAGACGCTTCTTCCGCATGCTCGTTCGGAGTGTACTGCGTATGGGCGCGTACATCGTCAGCCGTGACGAGTTTGGGCATCTGAGGAGCGAAAGACGCCGTTTTCGCGGCGCTCTGGCTGGTTTCTTTGGCGTAATCAGCCGAGTCGTCGAAGGCGTATTCTCCGAAATCTTCCGTTTCGAAATCATCGTAGGAATTATCGCGCACGGAAGAAGACCCATGACGGGGTCGCGGGGCATCCTTGAATCCCAGGCGATCTTTCAAATCGTCGAATTTTGGAATCTTCAAATCCATCTGTGTTCCACCTTATCCGTCAAAGCGGGCACTATCCCGCATAGTCGTCGCTAAAGATTGCACGTCCGACACGAACCATGGTAGCCCCTTCGGGAATGGCTTCGAGATAATCGTCGCTCATCCCCATTGAAAGTTCATGGAGAACCATGTCCGCCATGCCGCTTACAGCAAGTTTCGAATTCATCGTATCACGCAGGATAGCCAAATCGGCGAACGTGGCGCGGGCGCTTTGCAAATCTCCCCGAAGAGCCATGGTCATAAGCCCCTTGACGCGCACATGCTTCAATCCGTGACAGAACGCGAGCATCTCGAATAGCGCGTCAGGTTCAAGCCCCTGCTTGTTCTCCTCCCCGTCGTTGACCTCGATCAGAACGTCTTGCACGATGCCGGCCTTCGCGGCCAGCGAATCGATCTTCTCGGCATGCTTTCGCTCGTACAGCGAATGAATCAGGCATGCACGGCCCACGATGGACGGCAGTTGGCGAGATTGGATATTGCCGATAAAATGCCAACGCTCCTGAGGAAACGCCTCGAACTTTCGAAGGAGCTCCGCAGGCCGATTTTCGCCGAAATCGTGCACGCCGACCGCAATGGCTTCCTCTACCGCATCGAGATCCGCCGTCTTGGAAACGGCGATGATACGAACGCCTTCGCGGTCGCGGCCGCACGCATCGCACGCTTGGGCAACCTTGTTTTCAACGAGCTCATATCGCTGTCGCAGCGCCATACGCAATCACAGCCCTTCTTTTCCGTTGCCGCATCGAACAGCAAACGCGGCATGCCTGCCACACCGTCCTCCGCTCGCCCGATACGAAAAATAGCGTTTTCCGCCGTCGCATACAGTGCATACCCCAGCATCTGCGATTCGGCGCTCGTCTACGCCGAGCGAGGTCAATCCGCAGCGTAACGCCGCCGAAAGCGAAACGTGGCGATCGTCGGTCAGGACGCTCGGCCCGAATTCGTTCGCAAAACGGCAAGCAAGGTCTTCGCCCACCTCGAAATGGCACGCATGGATATGCGGGCCGATATAGACGTTGAGACAAGACGGCTCGACGTCGTCTCTCTCACAGACGCGCTTCACAGCGGATTCGGCGATACGCGCCATCACGCCTCGCCAGCCTGCATGCACGACGGCGAAGGTACGACGCGGAGAAACCACGATGACCGGCATGCAATCGGCGAAGCAGAGCATGGCTCCCACTTCGTCGCAAGACACGATCACTCCATCGGATCCATCCTGCGCGCGCAAGGCAACGTCGGCACAATCGGCGCGGTTCTCGCATGCAACAATCACATCTCCGTGAACCTGTTTCGGAACGATAACCGCATCTTCCCGCATACCGAAAGCACGGAAGAGCTTTTGCCTGTTCAACCTCACGCATTCGGGATTGTCTTGAACATGATCGCCCAAATTGAGCGAATCGTAAGGAGGCTCGCTTTCGCCTCCTGTGCGCTGGGTAAAGCCGACGCGCACGCCGAAAGCCGCGTTCAGCTCGTCGTCGGTAAGAACGGCGCATGAAGAAAAGCGACCCTCGGCAAGCCGAGGATACGGCAAATCGAGGGTCGCTGAATCATGCGTTTTCACGCATTCGGTCATAAGCGATGCCTGTCGGCTTAGCGACGACGAAGGAAATCGGGAATATACTCTTCGTCCGCGATGCGCGTGGAGGCGGCATTTGCCGACGTGGCAACCGGAGACGTGGGATGGCTCTGGTTGGACGTGTACGTATCGCGCGCCGGCGCCGTAGAGGCGAAAAGATCGTTTCGAGCGTTGTCGAAGTCCATGACGGCCTGCGTGGTGCGAGAGAAGCCCGTGGCAATAATGGTGATACGCACCTGGTCGCCCAGTCCCTCGTCGATAATCTGGCCGTAGATGATGTTGGCGTCTTCGTCGACAACGGCTTCCATGGCGCGAGCCGCTGCATCGACCTCGGCGAGCGTAAGGTCGGGACCGCCCGCGATGGAGAACAGAACGCGGCTTGCGCCCTGGATGGATGCCTCAAGCAGGTTGGAGTTGATAGCCTGGGTCGCAGCATCGAGCGCACGGTTCTCGCCGGTGCCGTAGCCGATGCCCATCATTGCCGTGCCCGCATCCTTCATGACGGTGCGGATGTCGGCAAAGTCGAGGTTAATGAGACCAGGAATGGTGATCAGGTCGGTAACGCCCTGAATGCCCTGACGCAGCGTATCGTCGGCAATGCGGAACGCATCGAGCATGGAGGTCTTCTTGTCGATGACTTCGAGGAGTCGGTCGTTGGGGATAACGATGAGCGTATCCACCTTCTGGGAGAGCAGATCGCAGCCCTGCTCTGCCTGATTGCGACGCAGACGACCTTCGAAACCGAACGGCTTGGTGACGACGCCGACCGTAAGAGCGCCGATTTCCTCGCGTGCAATTTCCGCGACAACGGGAGCAGCGCCCGTACCCGTGCCGCCGCCTTCGCCAGCGGTCACGAAGACCATATCGGCCTCGGCCAGCGCCTCGCGAATCTCGGCTCGAGACTCTTCCGCCGCCTGGCAGCCGATCTCGGGATTTGCGCCGGCACCGAGACCGCGCGTCAATTCCTCGCCGATGTGAATGGTCTTATCGGCGGAGGAAAGCAGAAGAGCCTGCTTGTCGGTGTTCACGGCAATGAACTCCACGCCCTTCAGTCCGGCCTCGACCATGCGATTGACGGCGTTCGTTCCGCCGCCGCCGACACCTACGACCTTGATGACGGCCAGGTGCTCAGAACCAATAGTTTTAGGCATCATATCCTCCATGCGTGCTACATTTCCAGCTGCGTTTGTCTGCATCGCTTCTTATTCAAACAGTATATCAAGCCATTTTGAAAGCATGACAGGTCTACTTTACACGAACTCGCTTACATTGCAAGAACCCGAAGGAGCGCAAGAAAGCACCTTCGCCGAAGTCCCACAATATCACGGCCGCAGAAGACTCGCTGCCGAAGCGGCGAGCGGCAAAGGCTAAGCGGTGCGCCACGTGGGGCTTGCGACCACACGAACGTTGATATAGGAATCCGTACCGGGATTGTCCGCCATGATCTGCAAGCAGACCCGCTCCTTGTCGCGGATATCGTCGGCTGATCCAAACGCTATCTGCACGTTCGAGTCGAGCGTGATGGTGGTGTTTTCCGCCGATGTTGCGGAAACCGTTTTCACCTGGTCTTTCAGCTCGGTAGTCAACCCCGTCACAATCTCGAGCGCGTTGATGATGCTTTCGTCGGAACATTGCGAGCCCACCTCGGGCTTAACGCCATACGCCACGTCCTTAATACTCAAGACGTTCGCCTTGTCCTCGTAGATCTTCGGGCTGATCTTCGACGCCGCCTCGGTGCCCTCTTCGGGAATCATGCAGAGCCATATGCCATCTTCAGAGATGGCCCAAGTCTGCAAAGACTGGCCCTCGTCTACGCTCACCTCGACCGTGGCGCCTATTTTACGCTCGGTCACGTTCAGGTTGAGGGTGTCGGGAAAAACGCGCTGCACATCGACGTCGGCAACCCACGCATCGCGCATGACACCGCTTTTCACCGCCCCCGTATCGACGCGAAGAAGCGTCGTATCGCTCGGGACGTTCGCAAGCTGCGTCATCTCCTCCGACGTGAGGTGCTCGACCCCCGATACGGTAAGCTGTTTGATGGAAAAAAGGCTCGACCAGTAGACGCCGAAGCATGTCGCGGCGAGAACGGCAACGAGGCAAAGCAACACGATGGCCTTCGCCATATGGGCCCGATACGTTCTATGGACGCGCTCGTCGCGCATCCCCTGGGCAAGAGAACCAACCTTAACCGTGGATACGCGCGGCTGGGCGCTGCCGTATCCGCCCTGGGTACCGAAACGCTGCGTCGGCCTGCCGTAAGAGCGCGAAGAGCGCGCGGACCCGCGCGGAATATCGACCTGCGGCCCTCTCTGCCTCGAGGAAACGCGGGGTGTGGGACGGTTGTTACGCGAAACCAAGGAAACGCACCTCCGGGACCAATTCTATGCCATAACGCTGCCCCACCGCGTCCTGAACGGCATGGATGAGGGCAAGCACCTCGACGGCGCGCGCCCCTCCCCTGTTGACGATGAAGTTCGCATGCAGCTCGGAAATCTGCGCGGCACCGCACGTTGCGCCCTTCAGCCCAACGTTCTCTATCAGGCGGCCCACCGATTCCCGTTCGGGATTGCGAAAGACGCTTCCACACGAAGGCATCGAAAGCGGCTGCGTTTTGCGACGACGAGAAAGCGCGGTCTCCATTTTGACGCGAATCGCCTCCTTATCGCCCTCGTTCGTCGAAAGCTCGCATTCCAGCACAATTTCATCATACGGAAACGACGTCTCACGATAGCCCCACGAAACGTCTGAGGCGTTGTAGCGCCTGAGGCCTTGCCCGGGACGAAGCGAGGTTATCGACAAGACCCGGCTTCCGATGTATTCGTGGCTCGTGCCCGCATTCATGCGCAAGGCGCCGCCGACCGTTCCCGGCGTGCCTACCGCGAATTCGAATCCCGCGCGACCGCGCGAGAAGGCCTCGCGAACAACCCGCGACAAACGGCATCCGGCGCCGACGGAAAAGGTCTGCGTCTGTTCGTTGAAGACGCACGCGTTGAATTCCGCTCCGAGCACCACGACGGCGCCCTCGAAGCCCTCGTCGCTCACCAAGAGGTTGCTTCCCTTGCCCACGGCAATCCACGGAATGCCGCAACAGCGCAGCAATTCCGTAACGTCCACGAGAGAGCCGAGCGTATCCGCCTGGATGAAATAACGCGCAGGACCCCCGATGCGGTAGGTGGTATGGCGGCTCATTGGTTCGTTTTCGAGCACGATGCCTTTGAAGCGATCGCCCAGTTCATATTCGATAAAAGACACGCTGTGCATCTCCTAGCGCTGCTCGAGCGCGCGCACGATCCGAGGGCCGAACGAGGTGATATCGCCCGCCCCCATCGTAATGAGCAAATCGCCCGGACGAACCGCGTCGAGAACGGCCTCGACCGTTTCGTCTTTCGAAGGCACGTATGCGGCCTTTCCAGCATCGCCCACAGCGTTGACGCAATCGACGATAGTCTGCCCGCTTACGCCTTCGATGGGGTCTTCACCCGCCGAATAGACGTCCATGACCATCAAGGCGTCGGCGCGGTCGAACGCATGCGCAAACTCTTTCGCGAGCGTTTGCGTGCGAGTGTAGCGATGAGGCTGGAACAAGACCACAACACGGTCGAACGAAAGAGCCTTCGCGGCCTCGATCGTCGCGGCGACTTCCGTGGGATGATGAGCGTAGTCATCGACGACCGTGACGCCGGCGGCCTCTCCCACCAGGTCGAACCGACGGCAGACGCCGGAATAGCCCGCCAGTCCCTCGGCGGCGCGCGAAACGTCTTCCCCCAAGGCCCATATGACGCTCAGCACGCCGGCGGCATTAAGGGCGTTGTGGCGACCGGGGTTTTTCGCCAGGCGGCACTGAACGGAAAGTCCGTCGGAGAACGCCAACGTGAACAACGTCGCTATTCCCTCCGTGCGGTAATCAAGCACGCGCGTATCGCAGGAAGCGTCGAACCCGTATGTGACCACACGCTTTCCCGTGCTGCGGGCAAGATCGACGAGGGCGGAATCTTCACCGCATGCGACAATCGCCCCCTGATCGGGAACGGAAGACATAAAGCGCGCGAACGTCTCGCGAATCTCCTCGATACCGCCCACATAATGGTCGAGATGGTCAGCCTCCACATTGGTCACAAGAGCGACGTAAGGAGAAAGGTTCAGGAAAGATCCGTCGCTTTCATCCGCTTCGACCACGTAGTACTCCCCCTCTCCCGACACCGCGTTCGTCTGATACGCATCGACGATGCCGCCCACCACGAACGTCGGGGAAAGGCCTAGGGCATCTGTGGCCGTGGCGAGCATGGAAGACGTCGTGGTCTTGCCGTGCGTGCCGGCGGCGGCGAGCGTCTTTTTGCCGCGGCCAAGCTCGGCGAGCATGCGGGCGCGCTGCCACACCTCTATGCCACGCTCGCGGGCGGCGGCAAGCTCGGGATTCGTTTCGGGAATGGCCGTAGAGACAACAACGACGTCGCAGTCAGACGGAAGGTTGGCGGCATCATGGCCGACAAAGACGGGAATGCCCGCTTGGACGAGCTGCTCGGTATAGCGAGAAGACTTCATATCCGAACCGCTCACCCGCATGCCGGAATCGGAAGCGACGCGGGCGATGCCGCTCATGCCCACTCCGCCGACGCCGATAAAATGAACGCATTTCGTTTCAGAGCTCATCAAGACTCCCCCTTAAGTCTATCGGAAAAGATATCTATCGTGAAAACGTGCGATTACGCACGCGCGCAACGGCATACTACTTCCGCCAGTTTAGCAGCGGCGTCCTGCGTTTCAAATCCGCCCGCAGCCTTGCGCATGGCGGCGCGCACCGATTCATCCTCGATCAGCGCGAAGAGCTTTTCGGAGAATTCCTCGCTATCGAGCGCATCGTCGGGCAGCATAAAGGCAGCACCGCTTGCCACGTACGCCTTGGCGTTCGTGGTCTGATGGTCCTCGGTGGCGTAGGGAAACGGCACGAGCAGCGCAGGAAGGCCCAGGGCCGAGATTTCCGCCAAAGACGTGGCCCCCGCGCGAGAAATAGCGCAGTCCGCCGCCGCAAGCGTTTCGGGCATCCGGTCCTGATACGCCATAACGGTCCAGCGGCGAGATTCCTCCTCCGACAAAGCCAGGCATTCAACCACGGAATCGTATTCCTTCGGACCCGTGATATGAACGATATGAAGGCCATCGACGGCGAGAAGCCGGCTTTTCAGGCTGCATACCGCCTGGTTGATATGGCGAGCGCCAAGGCTTCCGCCGAAAACGACGAGCATCGTCGCATCTTCCGGAACACCCAGCATAAGACGGCCCTCTGCACGCGTCGCAGAAGCGATGGATGCGCGCACAGGGTTGCCGGTGACCACGAGCTTCGATACGTCGGCTACGTCTTTTCCCGCCACTTCGTAGGTAAGGGCCACCGAAGCCGCCCGTTTGGCGAGAAACTTGTTCGCCATGCCCATGACGGAATTCTGCTCATGCACGACAACCGGCACGCCGAGAGATTCCGCCGCAAGGCCTACGGGAATGCACACATATCCCCCGAATCCCACCACGACATCGGGCGAGATTTCCCTCATCCAGCGTTTCGCCTTACGCGCGGACCCCAGTATCTTCAACGTGGAGGTCACAAGCGTCCAGGGGGCCTGGCGATCGAAACCCGCAGCTTCGAAGGGAACGAAGGTTATGCCTGCCTGGGCCACAAGACGAGCCTCCACCCCCGTCGGCGTTCCCGCGAAGACAACCTCGTGACCCCGGTCGCGCAAGACGTCGGCCAGCGCAAGCGCCGGATTGATGTGGCCGGCGGTCCCTCCGCCGGAAAGAACGACCCTCATCGTCTGCTCCTTTCAGAAACGCCCTCTCTGCCCTTCGTTCCATTGCGCGGCGTACGCTCGCGGCCCCTCTCCTCGCGAGCCCGCACGGCATCGCGCGACCGACGCTCGGAACGAGACGAGGGAGATACGCGCGCCGGATTCGCAGAACGTCCGCCCCGAGAGGGACGCGTCGGAACCGCCGCGCGAACGCGCTGCGCACGAGAACGAAGGCCGCCTCCGCGCGAATTCTTCTTATCGTCCTCGTTCGCGCCCCGCACCCTCGGCCGCTGGCCATCGACCCTGATGACGTTCAGGTCGTTGCGTCGGCGCTCATGAGGGGTCAGCGTATTCGAACCGACCGAGACCGACATGATCAGGCCGACCATAAACAGCGACGCAAGAATCGAAGACCCGCCCGAAGAGATGAACGGAAGCGGCTTGCCCGTTGTGGGAAGAAGCCCCGTGGCGCAAGCCATGTTCAAAAACGCCTGGGCTACACGCATAACCGTGAGCGATCCCGCCATCATGCAGCCGAAGTTGTCCGGAGCGTGATGGGCGATGCGCAATCCCGCGAAGAGCACCACCATGAACAGGGCTATCACGAAAAGCGCGCCGATAAGACCGAGTTCCTCTCCGATGATGGAAAAGATGAAGTCCGTCTCCGCTTCGGGCAGATACAAAAACTTCTCCCGCGAATTGCCCAGGCCAACACCGAAGATGCCGCCTTCGGCAAAGGCGTAAAACGATCTAATCATCTGATACCCGGTGCCGTAGCCCCCTTCGCCGTCATCCCAAGGGTTCAACCATACGCTAATGCGGTCGGAGCGATAGCCCGCCAGGCCGATGACGCCCACAACCCCGACTACGACAACCAAAGGAATAAGGCGTTTCATGGGAAACTCGCCAAGCCACATCGCCGTAAGAATGCCTACGAGGATGATAGCCGCAGAGCCCATGTCAGACTGAGTCTTGTACAAAAACGCAACCGGCAAGACGACGAGCACCACCGACGAGACGATTGCCTGCTTCGTGTCCGTGAATTCGTTGCGGAAGTCGTAGAGCACCTTGGCTGCGGCCAATACGATGGCTATCTTGGCGAACTCCGTGGGCTGCAAGCTAAAGCCGCCGATAAGAATCCATCGCTTCGCGCCGAGAATCTCGGTGCCAACGAAGGGAACCGCCAGCAGCAGCAAAGCGCACGCGCCCCAAGTCAGCCGAAACCCCAAGCCGCCCTTCCACACATGGTAGGGAATGAACTTCGCGATGATGAACGCTCCGATTGCGCCTGCAACCGCGAAAAGAGCCTGTTTGCCCACGTAGGAGAAGATACTGTCGCCCTGGCTGATAGTTTCGACGGTAGAGGCGGAAAACACCATGACCAGGCCTACGAGCACAAGCAGAAACGAAGCGACCACCAAAAGCACGCGCGGCATCATGATATCGGCCGGCACGCCGCGCGCATCGGCCTGACGGCGCATCCGATCGGGCTCGTCGTGCCGTTTTTCGCTATGTATGTTCAACCGAGACAACGTCTGCTCGACCCCTATCGCGCGTGCTGGGCGCGAAAGTCGACGAGCTGCTTGAAAACGCGGCCGCGGTGTTCGAAGGAGTCGAATTCGTCAAACGACGCACACGCAGGAGAAAGCACGACCGACTTGCCCGGCTGCGCGAGCGCAATCGCCCTGTCGAGCGCATCTTCCATATGGTCGGCAAGCTCGACGGGAATATCGAGAGGAGACAGCGCCTCGAAGAAACGCTGCCCCGCAGCGCCGAAACAAACTATCGCGCGACAGACGGAAGCAGCCTCGACGAGCTCGTCGAGCTCGGTGCCTTTGTCATGGCCCCCAAGCAGGAAAATGGCGCTTCCCTTCGGAAAGGCCGACAAAGCCTTGCAGGTGGCGTCGACGTTCGTGGCCTTGGAATCGTTGAAAAACGAGACCCCTGCGATATCCCCGCAGGGTTCAAGACGATGCTCGAGGGGCTTGAACGAACGCAAACCGCGACGGACAACCTCCGGTGCAACGCCCGCCGCAAGGGCCGCGCTCGCCGCAGCAAGAGCATTGCTCGCGTTGTGCTCGCCTTTGATATGCAGGCTCGAGGCGGCCACCAGATCAACGGATTCGCCTTTATAGTCCACATGCAGCATACCGTCGGAAAGCCATGCCGCGTTCTCGGACCCGCACGCGTCTATCATGCTGCAATCCAGACCGTCGCCGCAGCCCAGGGGTATGTAGGAAAAGCCCCGTTCGGTTTTCTCCTTGAATTCTTTGACGCAGGCGCGCGTGACATCGCACACCGCATCGATAACCAAGGTGCCATGCGTATCGTCCAGATGGCGGTAGATGTTCTTCTTCGCCTCCGCGTATGCATCGAACGTCATATGCCAGTACAGGTGGTCGGGCGTGATATTGAGCAACACAGCGACCTGAGGAGCGAACAGATCCATCGAAGCGAGCTGGAACGAACTCACCTCGGCGACATAGACGTCGGCCGCGTCAGAAGCGACGGATTCGATGCAGGTCGTTCCGATATTGCCGACGGCAGCAACGCGCTTTCCCGCCGTTTCCAGAATGTGCGTGATCAAGGTAGTCGTGGTGGTCTTGCCGTTCGTCCCTGTGACGGCGATCCAAGAGGAATCAGCACGGCTTTCGCGCCATGCGAACTCGACCTCGCTTATGACGGATGCGCTCGCCTCCGCAGCATTCTCGTAAAAACGCGAGAACTGGGATATGCCGGGGCTTGCCACGCAAAGATCGTAGCGCTCATCGAACGTATAGCGGTCGAAGTAGACCTTGGCGCCCGCCTTCTCGCAGTCCTTGGCGAAAGCAAGAGCCGATTCATTATGTTCACCCGCAGCAATCGTCAGGCTCGAAACGCGGGTGCCGAGAAGATCGAGGCAGTACTGGGCAACGGCACGGCCGCTTTTTCCCAAACCAAGAATCAATACGTCGCCAAGCGACGCGAACGCAGCCTTGCGGCCGTCGATATACACGTTGTCCATTGCCATTCCTTTCCAGAGAAGAGAATCATCGCAAGCGCCGTTGCCAGCGATGTGCCAAAGACTGCCGCCGATGCCTTAGAGCCCCATGGCTCTCATGACCATAGGCTGAATGAACCACAGAACGAATCCCGTCGCAGCAAGGACGCCCGAGACGATCCAGAAACGAATGACCACCTTCGTCTCGCTCCATCCTTTCTTCTCGAAATGATGGTGCAGCGGAGCCATCAGGAACAAACGCTTCTTGGTCTTTTTGTAATACAGCACCTGCATCATGACCGACAAAGCCTCAGCGACGAACAGGCCGCCGATGATGACCGAATAGACTTCGGTCTTGGTAATCATGGCGATGCAGCCGAGCGCGGCGCCGAGCGCAAGCGAGCCCGTATCGCCCATGAATATATCGGCAGGATAGGCGTTGAACCAAAGGAACCCCACGCATGCTCCGGCTATAGTGGCCCCGAAGACGGACATGGGAAGCATATCCATGCGGTATGCGATGCCGGCCATGACCAGCATGACCACCATCACCGTGCCCGCGGCAAGGCCATCGAGGCCGTCAGTCAGATTGACCGCATTGCTCAACCCACCGAGCAGAATCAAGCTGAACAGCACATACAGCCACGGAATTTTGAAGCCGCCCTCAACGAAATCGCATGGAATGACCGTCGTCAGAACGCCGAGGTCGATTGCGGGAAGAAACGGAATCTGAACCGTGGGTTCGACCCCCATGAAATTCACCACGACCAGCGTGAAGATTCCGAAAACCGAGAACTGCCCGATCGGCTTGCCTTTCGGCGTCAAGCCCAAAGAGCGTTCGTGGATGACCTTCGAAGCGTCGTCGAAAAGACCGAGCGCTCCGATCAAGAGCACCGCCACAAGCGAGGCGATAAATTGCGGAGACGGCGCCACCACCAGCAAAACCGTGATAACCACCGCGATGATCATGATGACGCCGCCCATCGTGGGGGTTCCCTGCTTCACCAGGTGGCTCTGCGGTCCATCGGCGCGGACCTGCTGGCCGATATGGGTACGCGTCAAAAGCCTGATCCAAGCCGGCATCATCACCATGGTGATGGCTGCGGCAAGAATGAAGCCGAGAAACACCTGAAAAGTGGGGTAGGCCGAAAACAGACTGCTAAGCATTATTCGAGAATCCCTTCAACAACGCGATCGAGATGCATATAGTGCGAGGCTTTCACCAAAACGACGTCGGCGCGGCCAAGCGTCCCCTGAAGCTCGAGAATGGCGGCAGACGCATTCGGGACGCATGCAATGCGATCTTCGGGCAAGCCGGCATCGCGCGCACCTTCGGCGATGGAGGCGGAAAGCTCTCCGACACACACGAGCTTATCGACGCTGGCCTGCGCCGCGGCACGACCTGCCGCTTCGTGCCCTTCAAGGCTTGCGGAGCCGAGTTCGCCCATGTCGCCGAGAACGGCAATTTTTCGACCGGAGGTTTTGTAGGAGGCAAGCATCGAAAGCGATGCCACCATACTGCAGGACTCGCGTTGTACGAGTCGTCGAACACGACGGCGCCCGAGGATGCGCGCTTGACCTCTTGGCGTCCCGCTTCGGGCTCGGCATCCGCCAACGCGCATGCAACGCTCTCGAGGGGAAGACCGCACGCAAGACCTATCGCGGCGGCTCCGCATGCGTTCGAAACGTTGTGGATTCCGCGCAGACCGAGAGCGCATGGCGCCGATTGCTCGTCAGAACAAGAATCGAAACCCCGTGCGCACAACGTGAAATGCGGGCGTCCTTCATCATCGACCGATATGTCCTTCGCCCAAACGGCCCGAGTTCCAGCGGCGCCCAGAACGACCCCGGTGCCGTCGAAGAGGATCGTTTCGACCCCACGCTCGTCGAGTCGACCGAGTTCGCGCACGAAATCAGCCATGTCGTCCGCATTGTTCACGAAGGCCTTGCCGCCTTCCGGCAACGCCTCGAACAGCTCCGCTTTTGCGCGGGCAATGTTCTCGCGCGTGCCAAGACGCTCCAGATGGGAAACGCCGACATTGTTGATCAGGCCCATATCGGGACGGGCGAACGAGCAGATATGGGCAATCTGGCCCAAATCGTCCATTCCCATCTCGACGATGAGCATCTCGCAATCGGAATCGGCGGAAAGCACGGTATACGGCGCGCCGAGTTCATTGAAGTTTCCTTTCGTTGCGCACGTCTTGAAGTGCGCCGAGAGAATCTGACGCGTCAGGCTTTTCGTGGTGGTTTTGCCCACCGACCCCGTAATCGCGACAACTGTGGCGGAAATCATGCTGCGCCACGCCGAAGCGAGCGCGGTGATGGATTCGGCAACGTCGTCCACCACGATGATGCCGGCGCCCGCCTTGCGGGCGGCTTCGCGCGTACGCTCGTCAGGGACACGTCCCGCGAGGGCGAGCATCGCCCCTCCTTCTATGGCGCAAGCTATGAAATCATTGCCATCAACCCGCTCTCCGGGTAGCGCCGCATACAGGCAATCCGCGAAAACCTCGCGCGAATCCCATGTCAATCCAAGCAAATCATGCGCGACATCCGCTGGAGCGACGACGAGGTCTCCCCCCACGATATCTTGGATGCTCGTTGTGTTCAGTCTCATCTCGATGCTTTCTTCCAGGCTACGCGCGACAACGCGATCAATCGCTCTGCACTACGCGGTAGCGGCTTATTGCCTCGGTCATTATATCCTTAAACACTTCGGTGGTATTTCGCTCGTACGGAACCTCGTTCACACCGACAAAACATACCAACGGGGTCGATGCATCGGGCAGCACGCCGACAAAACTGAGGTTGTAAGAGCCCTTCGCATACACGCCCGTGTCCTCGTCGACGTATTCTGCCGTGCCCGTCTTGCCGGCGACGCGATACCCATCTATCGCCGCGCCCGTACCCGTGCCTTCCTCGACGACGGTCTCCAGCATGCTGATCATAGGGTCGATCGCAGCGGTGTTCTCGACGATTTGCTCCGTGTCGTATTGCAGCGTCTCTCCGGTCTGGGGCTTCGATATCAGGAAATGAGGGGTGCAGGCGACGCCGTTGTTGACAAGGGCGCCGTAGAATCGCGCCATCTGCAACGGCGTCGTGGAAATACCCTGCCCAAACGTAACGTTGTACTTCGTGATGAGCGGCCATGTGTCCACGTCGGGAGACAGGTAGCCCGCAGCCTCGCCGGGGTAGTCTATCCCCGTCTGTCCATTCAGCCCGTACGATACGATCTTGTCATATAAAGGCCTGAACCCCAAATAGTTCTCCACCAACAGCGACGTGCCTATATTGGAAGAATCTTGGATAACATAGCGAGCCGTCATGGTCATGTCGCCTCGTTCGTGCGCATCCGTGATGACATACTCATCAGCAGAAAGCTCCGCAGGAGCGAATATCGTCGTATCGGGAGTGACGACCCCCGCCTCGAGCATGGCCATCATGGAAGCCGTCTTAAACGTCGATCCCGGCTCGTAAGCCTGCGTCACGGTTTTGAGCGAATCCGACCCCACCTCCGAATCCGAAGGATTGGAGGGGTCGAAATAAGGTGTCGAGGCAATGGCGAGCAACTCTCCGGTGGAGACATCCATGAGCACAGCTCGGCCGTCTTCGCCTTCTATAGTGCTCACACCCTCAGCAAGCCTTTTTTCAAGATAGCTCTGCATGTCGATATCGATAGACACCACGATATCCTGCCCGTCGACCGCCGGCTCGTCGACTTCGGTGCCTCCTGGAATGGGAATGCCTCCCCCTCCTTGCTGAACGACAAGCTTCCCAGGGGTGCCCTTCAAGATATCGTTGTAATACAGCTCAAGGCCCGACACTCCTTCGTCATCAACATTGACGAATCCAAGCACTTGCCCCGCTACTTTCCCGTAGGGATAAACGCGCTTCGTATCCTCTATATAGTAGATGCCCACGATGCCTTCGCTCTTCAAAGCCTCCGCCGCATCCATATCGGCCTTACGCTTCAGATAGACGAACGTCGTGTCCTGCTTGAGCAGCTCGGCGTATTCGTCCGCATCCCCGCCCAAGGCACTTGCCACCGCCTCGGCAGAGGAAGAGACGTCCTCTATCTCTTTCGGGTTGGCGTATATCGTCATGGCGTCGACGCTCGTCGCGAGCACATTGCCGTTGCGATCGTAGATCGTGCCGCGATGAGGCGAGATGTTCACACTGAGCGTGCGGGAGTCGGCCGCAGCCTGGCTGAACTCCGGACCTTTTATCACTTGAAGATACACAAGCCTTGCGAGCAGGCATAACACTATGAAAATGAAAATAAACAGCAAGATTGAAAGACGGCTCGAATTCGAGCCGTCATGAGAGGTGTGGGGTGTTTGGCGAAAGCTACGCTCAGACATACGTTTATCCTTGATTCTCCAAAGCGGCAATGCTGCCGGACAAAGACAGATTGCCCGCCTCGTCGGTGGCTACGACGTCCGCCCCGAGCACGACCGCGACCGTCTTCTCAGGAGGCGTGACTCAGGCTTGCCGCCTCAACGCGAATATGCGTCGAATTGGAAGGCGGCTCTGCTGAACCTCGAGGTCGCTTCCGTAGGAACGGGCGTTCTCGATTTGGGTGCTAAGCCGGTTCGCTTCGATGGACGTCGTGATGCTCGCCGCAGAAAGACCCACCCGAACGCAGCAGACCATCGCGACGACCAGGGCGACGACGACGACCGCCTTTGCCGCTCCGATGATCGACGACGGCAGCGTGGCAACGTCGGAAGACGCACCCCGCCGTCCCGGAATCACCTCGAATTCGGTCTGCGAGCTGCGAGAAAGAGAGGGCGCGGAGCTACCGTAGAGATAGTCCTGCCTCGTGGACCGGTCGGTTCGTGCCTGCCGCATACCGGCCCCCTTTCATCGTATAAGCTGCATTTGGTCGACGGTGCCTTATCGTATTTTTTCCGCGACACGAAGTTTCGCGCTTCGCGCCCGCGGATTGTTTTCAATCTCTTCCGCGCTTGGAAGAATGGGCTTGCGCGTCCTCACCTTGAGAACGGGATTCGCCCCGCATGCGCATACCGGCAATCCGGGGGGGCAGGTGCATGTTCGCGCATGCTTCGCGAAAACTTCCTTGACCACCCTGTCTTCGAGAGAATGGTAGCTGATCACGAGAATGCGGCCTCCGGGATTGAGCCATCTTACCGCCGCCTCCAGCCCCTTCCTCAGAACCGAAAGCTCCGAGTTCACTTCGATGCGCAAGGCCTGAAACGTCCTTTTGGCCGGATGGCCTCCTGCGCGGCGTGCCGATGCAGGAATGGCGGCCTTGATGATTTCGACAAGCTGCGAACTCGTCTCGATCGGTGCGTGCTCGCGAGACTCTACGATAAACTGAGCGATACGACTGGCCCATTTTTCGTCTGAGTAATCGCGGATGATCCGGGTGAGCTCCGATGCGTCTAAGGTGTTTACGAGCTCTGCTGCGGTTACGGTTTGTTTGCCCGGATCCATCCTCATGTCCAACGGGGAATCTTCCTTGAAGGAGAAGCCCCTCGACGGGAAATCAAGCTGGGGAGAAGAGACGCCTAGGTCGAAAAGGAACGCATCGACCCCGGGGATTTCGGCCTCGAGCAGCAATTCGTCGAGATTGCCGAAGTTGCCGCGTAGGAGATCGATCTGAGGTGGTGTGTTTAATGCGAGATTTCTCAGTCGGGCCCCTGCGGCGGCGAGCGCCATCTCGTCTTGGTCGATGCCGATAAGTACGCCATCCGAACCAAGCCGTTGTGCTACTTCGGAAGAATGCCCTGCGCCGCCAAGCGTTGCATCCACGAACGTATAGTGCGTTTTGAGGTTCGATTGTTCGAGGCACTCGGAGAGCAGGACGGGGATGTGCCGATATTCTTTTGTCACTTCTTCCACGTTAAGACTCCTTACGAGAACAGCAGTTCATCGAGATCGATGCTGCTCTGGAATTCATCCCAAAGCACTGCATCCCAGATCTCAACATGGTCGGTATTGCCCACAAGAACCGCGTCTTTTTCCAGAGACGCCATCTCGCGCTGTTTCGCGACAAGGGTTATACGACCCACGGCGTCGATCTTTGCAGGCATTGCGCTGGCATTGAGCTTGGTGCGCAGCATGACATGCATTCGATCGCCGGGATTGTAGCCGCCCTTCTTCTCGAACAAGGCGTCTTGCCATGCCTCGAACGCTTCGACGGTGTACACAGACAGAAAACCGGTTTTCACATTGGGAACGACCACCAACTGGGTGTCTTCGGTCAGGCCCTTGCGAAGAGCCGCAGGAAGAGACAAGCGCCCTTTTGCGTCGATCTTATGACGGTATTCGCCGAATAGACCCGACACGCACATCTCCTTCTGAATTCTCCACCCCTGGACCGATGAGCGACATTCTATCCCACTTTCTCCCACTCCGCAATAAAGCCCTCCCACAATGCGCCCTATTTCGGGCATTTTCAACACATACACACCACCCTTGCATGCATGTGCTTTCCTCGAAATTACATATTGGATAGCAAAAAGCCCGCAACACCATATATAGTGTTGCGGGCCCCGTGGGACAAAGTGGAGGAACTATGGGCGCGCCGCCGATGCGCCGCGAGTCACATCTTCGGGCGCCGTTTCGCTCTCGGATGGCAAGCGAGGTATTCTTCGCGCATATGAATGCGCGAAACGTGCGTGTATATCTGCGTCGTAGCGATGTCGGAATGACCGAGGATTTCTTGGATGGTACGCAGATCGGCGCCGCCTTCGAGCATATGGGTCGCAAACGAGTGACGCAGCGTATGCGGATGAAGGCCCCTGATGCCTGCCGCCTGTCCCCATCGAGCGACGATCGCATGCACGCTTTGTCTCGATATCCTCGATCCGCGCGCGTTCAGAAACATCGCCGCATCGCCCGGAGAACGACGCGCCAAAACAGGGCGCGCTTCGTCGAGGTAGCGAGCAAGGATCCGCGCCGCCATGCCCCCCAAGGGGGCGATTCGCTCTTTCGAACCCTTTCCTCTGACACGCACGAAGCCTTCGTCGAAAAACACATCGCCCCTATCCATACCGACGAGCTCGCTTACCCGCAAGCCGCAACCGTATAGGACCTCCAGGATGGCGCGGTCTCTCAGGCCTATTTCGTCCGCCCGCATATCCTGGTCGAGAACCCTGTTCACCGCATCTATCGAGCACGTCGGAAGACGCAGGGGAACCTTCGGTAGCACGACCCCGATGCTTGGATCGGCCAGACTCAGGCCCTCTCGCACCATGAAGCGATGAAAGCCCTTCACGGCCGAAACGTGGCGCTCCCTGCTCAAGGGCGTATCCGCGCTCGAGCAGATCGCCCTCGAATGCGAGACATCGTCGCGACGGACGCCGAGGCAATCGGCGCCGCGACGCGCAAGGAAAGACTCATAATCGCGCAGGTCGCAGGCGTAAGAACGAACCGTGAGCGGCGAAGCGCCTTTTCCACCGAAAGAAAGGAGAGGTATTCCCCTATCGCGTCATAGGTGCGCCCGGATGCGACCTCTCCCCCCGAACGCCCCAGCGAGCTCTCCGTCGCCATAGAACCTTCGCCTCGCTTTCTGCTGCTCGCGTCGCAACCATGCAATCCACTGTCTGTCTTCCTGCTCCTCCGTTTGCATCGGCGAAGCGTCATTGCCCAAATTAACCCGATCGAAACCCCCGCAATGCGGCGAAGGCCCGTAGTGAGCTATAATTCCTCTGTTCGACTATATTTCATACGTCATGGTTTCAATCGGACGGCCAAGCCGCCCAGTTTTGAAAGGGGCCAGAACCACTCATGCGCATCGGATTCGACAACGACAAGTACATCGCACTGCAGGCTGAGCACATCCGCAACCGTATAGACCAGTTCGGCGGCAAGCTCTACCTCGAGTTCGGCGGCAAGCTTTTCGACGACCACCACGCCGCACGCGTGCTGCCCGGATTCGAGCCCGACTCCAAAATCCGCATGCTTCAAAGCCTCGTCGACGACGTTGAAATCATCATCACCATCAACGCGAACGATATCGAAAAGAACAAGGTCCGCGGCGACCTCGGCATCACGTATGACGAAGACTCCCTGCGCCTCATGGACATCTTCCGCGGCATGGCTTTCTGTAGGCGGCGTCGTCATCACGCACTACGCCAGCCAGCCTGCCGCCGACCTGTTCCGCCGCCGTCTGGAATTGCTCGGCATCACGTGCTATCTGCACTACCCCATCTCCGGATACCCCTACGACATCAACCACATCGTCAGCGACGAAGGGTACGGCAAAAACGAGTACATCAAGACGACGAAGCCGCTGGTTGTCGTCACCGCGCCCGGCCCTGGGTCGGGAAAGATGGCGACCTGCCTCTCCCAGCTGTACCATGACCATAAGCGAGGCGTAGACGCAGGCTATGCGAAATACGAGACTTTCCCCGTATGGAACCTACCACTCAACCATCCCGTCAATATCGCCTACGAGGCGGCAACGGTCGATTTGGACGACTCCAACATCATCGACCCCTTCCATCTTGAGGCATACGGCGTTTCCACGGTCAACTACAACCGAGACGTCGAAACTTTCCCGTTCTCAAGGCGATGATGGAGCGTATCGCCGGATCGAGCCTGTATCAGTCCCCCACCGATATGGGCGTCAACATGGCCGGACTCGCCATCACCGACGACGAAGTCGTCGCAACCGCAAAGATGGGGTGTAGCCGCTATTTCAAACCGCCGTCGAAGCAAAACGTACGGAGTCGGCGAAAAGAGCACAGTGCTCGAGATGCTCATGAACCAGGCGGGGGTCACAAGCAGCTTCTCGCCGGCACGAAGCGCGGCCCTGCTCAAGGAGCAGACCACCGGCGCGCCCGCAGGCGCCATGGTGCTGCCTGACGGACGGGTGATAACGGGCAAAACGTCCGATTTGCTCGGCGCAGCCTCTTCTTTGCTCATGAACGCCCTCAAAGCAGTCGCAGGCGTAGACGATGACCTGCTCATCATAAGCGACCAGGCCATTGAGCCGATTTGCCGCCTGAAGACCGACCGCCTGGCAAGCAAGAATCCCCGATTGCATTCCGACGAGACTCTGATTGCGCTCTCCATCAGCTCTGCGACCGACGATATCGCGGCGAAAGTCATCGAGCATGTGGGCGATTTGCGCGGATGCGACGCATTCTTCTCGGTCATTATCTCTTCGACCGATGAGCGCCTCTACCGCAAACTCGGCATCAACGTGTGCTGCGAGCCTAAGTTCGAGCAGCACAGTTACTACCACAAATAGAAGAAGCCCCTGCCGAAAAACAGCAAAAGGCCCGTACGCGGTTCACAGACTGCGTACGGGCCTTTGTCGTGCACGCTTTAACGAAAGCTCATCTCAGGTTACGCACGGTTTGCATCATGGGAAAAGAGCGGTGTCCTTATATCCTCCCAAGATGATCAGCGTTTAGATACATCCGCATAGTTTCATTAAGAGAAAAGAGCTCCTGCACCCCCTCCCTTATAGAGAAAGGTGCGCAGACCACCCGAAACTTGAGTTTTTCGCCCACGAAATCATGCAAGGTCCGCCCCGATTTCGAAATGCATCGACAACGCCAATCCGAAGGTCGACGCGTCGCAAACATGCGAAAAAGCCGGCAGACCTCGGCGATGTTAGGAGCGCTGATCGGCAAAGAATGTATGCGCTACAGCGCTGTAGAAGCCCTCGTTTTTGTAACGCAGAAGAATCGTGGGGTTATTGGACTTGCGAACCAGGATACGATCGATGGGCTCCTCGAGCGTGATGAACTCGCCATCGACGAAATAGCTCGCCTCGCGGCTTTCCGGATTGCGGGACAAATCGATTTCCACGATATCGCTCGGGTCGGTCACGATAGAGCGGGACAGCAACGTATGGGGAGCCAACGGAACCACGACAAGGCCTTTGAAATCGGGGGCTACCAGCGGGCCTCCAGCGGAAAGAGCATAGGCCGTCGACCCCGTTGCCGAAGCAACGACGAGTCCGTCCCCTCGCATATCCACCAGATGATTGCCCGAGATATCCACGCCGAAATCGATAATGCGGCCCAGGGTTCCGCGCGTGACGGAGAATTCGTTCAAAGCGAAGCGGCTCGCGACCACTTCTCCATGGGCAATAAGGTCAATATGCAGGCTTGCTCGTTCTTCCCTGACGACATCGCCCGCCAACGCCGCGGCGACAATGGCAACAACGCCGTCTTCGGAGGAATTGACCAAAAAGCCCAGGTGTCCGAAGTTGATACCAAGAATGGGCACCCGCGTCTTGCCGACGAGGCGCGCCGTACGAAGCATGGTTCCATCCCCGCCGAGAGAGACCACCATGTCGAACGATGAAACATCCACATGCGAGCATGTGTCTTTCACCGACTCGATAGACAGCGGGATAGAGTCAAGTTCCTGATGAGCAACTCCCTGCGAATCGAGGTAAGCCGCCAAAAGCATGGATGCATCAAGAGCGGCCGCATTGGAGTTATTGCGAATAATCAGGATGTTCATAGTGCCTCGTTTCAAACGCTGGACGCGAAAAGGTATGATTGATGTCAACTTTTGCATTATACCCAAAGTCGAAAGCGTAGTATGAACGCCACGCATATTTCCACATCAGAAGACGATTCGATTTCTCCTTCGGAGGCTGCGGCGCAAACGCCGGCAAGTATCGGATCATCCGCCGCCCTCATCAGCTTCTTCGTCATCATTTCGCGTATCACCGGCTTCATGCGCACCTGGGCTATGGCATTTGCCCTTGGATCCACGATGCTTGCCAGCTCGTACCAGGTGGCAAACAACCTGCCGAACATGCTCTACGAGCTCGTTATGGGCGGCATGCTCGTAACCGCGTTCCTTCCCGTCTACATGTCGGTGAAAGCAAAGCTCGGCGACCGCGGTGGCAACGAATACGCCAGCAACATCATGAGCATCGCTTTCATCGTGCTTGGAGCCGTGGCGCTTGTCTGCACGATTTTCGCTCCCGCCCTGATCTTCACGCAAAGCTTCATGAACGACCAGAGCACCATGGATGATGCCATTTTCTTCTTCCGGTTCTTCGCGATTCAGATCGTCTTCTACGGACTCTCGTCAATCGTCAGCGGCCTGCTCAACGCTTCCCGAGACTATCTCTGGAGCAGCGCGGCCCCTATATTCAACAACATCATCGTGACCGCGACCTTCGTCCTCTACGCTTTCGTCGCTCCGCATGACAGCGAACTTGCGAAGCTTATCATCGCCGTCGGCAACCCCCTCGGAGTTTTCGTCCAGATGGCGATACAGCTTCCGGCCCTGAAACGAAATGGAATAAAACTGCGCCTTCGCGTCGACCTTCGCGACCCCGCCCTGAAAGAAACGCTCGCCATAGGCGTTCCGGCCATTCTCGTCATGTGCGCGGGACTCGTGGTGGTCTCGATTCAGAACGCAGCCGCATACGGCGCCCTTGACAACGGGCCGTCGATCATCGCCTACGCACGCCTGTGGTTCACCCTTCCTTATGCGTTTCTCACCGTGCCCATCACGACTGCCATGTTCACCGAGATATCCGAGATGCACGCCAACGGCAACATAGAGGGTTCAAACGCGGCATTATCTCGGGCACGAATCAGATCGTCTTTTTCATGGTTCCCTTCGCCTTGTACCTCATCGTCTTCGCCGAGCCCCTCGTGACGCTCTATCACATCGGCGCTTTCACCGAAGACAACATATCGCAAATCGCCCTCTATCTGGCCGCGCTCGCGCTTTCCCTGCCGTTTTATGGAATCAACACGTATCTTCAAAAAGTGTTTTCCGCCATGCGCATCATGGGCCGCTACGCCGTGATGATGGTGGCTTGCATCGCTTTTCAAATCGGCTTCATTGCAATCTTCGCCACGAGAATAGGCGGGCCGCTTAACATCGGCATGCCGGCGATCGCGCTGAGCGAAACGGCATACTATCTTGTCCTGGACATCGTCTGCTTCGTCTATCTCCGCAAAACGATGGGCGCGCTCGGATTGAAAAGCACCGTCATCTCGTTTTTGAGGTCTTTCCTTCTGGGCCTTCTTGGCGCATCCGTCGGAGCGCTCGTCGTCACGGGGCTCTCGGCAACCATCGCTCCCTTGAACGGCTCCATCCCGAATGCCCTGATATGCATCTTCTGCGGCGGTTTGCTTGCACTCATCGTGTCATTCGGTCTTGCCATAAAGCTGAAGCTCAGCGAGGCATCCATGGTTTCCTCTCTTATCGAGAAAGTGGCACGACGCTTCAAACGAAAGACCACAGAGCTTTCTGCCGGCAACGATGAAGCAGCCCTCGATTCGGCTTCGGCAAACACCGATACGCATGACGATATCCAACATCTCGATGCATCCTCCGCGCAAAACAACGACGTCGTAGCGCGTTGTGGAGTCGAAGCCTTTGCAGAAGACCTCGACTCTGAAGTCGTGCTTCCCCTCGGAAAGCACGCGGCGCGTCCACGAGATGCGCACGATGCATCGCCTCTGGAGCGAGGACGCCATGCCGCCACGCGCAACATCGCGCAGGCTTCTGACGCCGCACCCTTGCGCCAAAGAGGAAGGCATGCCTCCCCCGCCAAGGCTCACGGACTTCATGCAACCGTCAAGGCTCCAAGCTCGTTTTCCACCGAAGCGGAATTCGGCCGCCACGCCGCATTGCCCGCCGAAACACGCGAAAACAGCTCCGCCGTCGAAGCCAACGCATGCAATAAGCGAAGCCTCTCGACGCACGAGCCCCTCTGGCGGCCCAAAGCACGCTCGGACCGCCGAACACGACGCAGGACGAAAAAACGGCCCTCGTCACGCGAAATAACCCTTCTTCAGCTTAGAGCCCCCGAATACGCTTCACGCATCAAAAAGCCCTGCTCTTTCAAGGAGCAGGGCTTTCCTTAAGTCATAATTCGCTCTTGCGTCCATTCATGCTTCTAAGGCCGCACGAATGCATCCGGCATACGGCTACTTTCCTACAGGACGCTTGAAATTCGGCTCGGTCGTAAGAACGACGGGGCCTTCTTCGGTAATTGCTACCGTCTTCTCGAAATGGGCGCTCGGCTTGCCGTCGCGCGTACACACAAGCCATCCGTCGGGCATCTGACGGGTCTTGTGCGTACCCATATTAATCATAGGCTCAATTGCCAAAACCATTCCGGGCTCAAGAAGAATACCGTGATGACGGCGGCCGTAATTGGGGACGTTCGGATCCTCATGCATATTGCGGCCAATGCCGTGGCCGACGTATTCGCGCACCACGCCGTAGCCTTCCGCTTCAGCAATAGACTGAACTGCGAAGCCGATATCACCGAGATGGTTGCCGGGTCGAGCTGCGTCCAGTCCTGCCCACATGCACTTCTCAGTAACGTCGAGCAGCTTCTTCACCTCAGGAGAGACACTGCCCACCGGAAAAGTCCAGGCGTTATCCCCCACCCAGCCATCAACCGTCGCTCCGGTGTCGATGGAGATGATATCGCCTTCTTTCAGGATGACGTCCGCCGCCGGAATACCATGGACGATTTGGTCGTTGACCGAGGCACAAATGCTCCCGGGAAATCCACCGTAGCCCTTGAACGCAGGAATGCCCCCTTCCAGACGGATAAGGGTTTCAGCCAAGCGATCGAGTTCAAGCGTAGAGACACCCGGTTCCACGCGAGCCCCCACTTCCCGCAAAGCCTTTGCAGAAATACGACCCGCTTCTTTCATCGCCTCGAATTTCAGCAGGGCTTTTCTTGATAATCATATGCGCTCTCTTTCGTATGCAGTTTCTTGGTAACTCGGCTATTCTAGCACAGGCGATTCTCCATTGTGAACCGTGGAAACTCTCAAAGAAGAGGGCCAGTCGAAAACGAGTCTACAAAGGATTCAATCCTGGCCACGCGCTCAACCACAACAGCCACCTGCTGATGCGTATCTTGGCGCCTGGAGATGTTGCTCCCCTTCAAAATGAAAAAGGACCCGCAAGCGGGTCGCTTTCCATGTAAGGTAACGTGTCGCTATTCAGCAGAAGCGAAATTGCGGGACACGGAAGAGTCGACGGCAATGCCAGGACCCATGGTGGAAGAGACGGTGATGGACTTGAGGTGCCCTTCGCCGCAGAAGGCTTCATGCGAACGATTTCGTCATAAACAGCACCGTAGTTCTCAGCAAGTTTCTCAGCTTCGAAGCTGACCTTGCCGATGATGACAGGCAATGCCATAACGGTCGGCACGATACTCGACCTTGCCGCCCTTGAGCTCATTGATAGCCTTGGTGACGTCAGGAGTAACGGTGCCGAGCTTAGGGTTCGGCATAAGACCGCGGGGGCCGAGGATGCTTACCAAGTCGGCCGACCTTGCCCATCATGTCAGGGGTGGCGACGGTAGCATCAAAGTCGATGTTGCCAGCCTGGATTTCCGCAACCAGGTCGTCGGAACCGACGATTTCTGCGCCAGCTTCTTTGGCGGCCTCGGCAGCAGCGCCTTCGGCGAAAACAGCAACGCGAACTTCCTTACCGGAGCCGTTCGGCAGGGAGACCATGCCGCGGAGCTGCTGGTCTGCCTGACGGGTGTCGATGCCAAGGCGGAAGTGGACTTCGACGGTCTCGTCGAACTTAGCGGAAGAAACTTCCTTGACGAGGGACAGAGCCTCGAAAGGAGCATAGAACTTGCCTGCTTCGATTTTTTCGGCAGCAAGCTTCTGGTTCTTCGTGAGTTTCATGTAAAAATCCTTTCGTGGTAATTACGGGTAGCAGGAAAGCCACCCTTCCACTGACTACGCTATTCTTTGCCAGCGAGCATGGCGGCGAGCTTCTTGGAAGGCACGTAGGTCTTCTTCATCTCGCGACCCTCGATACGCACGCCCATGGAGCGAGCGGTGCCAGCGACAATCTCCATAGCAGCGTCGATGTCGTTAGCGTTAGATCAGGAGCTTAATCTCCGATCTCGCGAAGCTGGTCGAGGGCGAGGGTTCGCAACAGCCTTGAGCTGCGGAATGCCGGATGCTCTTGATGCCCAGCTTCTCCTTAATCAGCACGGCCGCCGGAGAGGTCTTGCACACGAGTGAAGCTCTTGTCCTCGTAAACCGTGATCTCAACGGGGATGATGGTGCCGGACTGGTCCTGCGTGGCGGCGTTGAACGCCTGGCAGAACTGCATGATGTTAACGCCCTGCGCACCGAGTGCGGGACCTACCGGAGGAGCCGGGTTGGCAGCACCAGCAGGAATCTGCAGCTTGATAAAGCCTGCAACTTTCTTCTCAGCCATCTCTGTTTCCTTACCTTACTAATCGTATTGCTACAACGGCCAGCCATGCGCGAGAAGCCCTGTCCACCCAGGCACGCAGGAGCCGAGAATACTCACCTGATCTTGGCCACTTGAGTGAAAGCTCGACCGGCGTTTCTCGACCGAAAATCGAGACCGCGACCTTGACTTTGCCGGTCTCGACGGAGACCTCGGAAATGGCCGTCGAAATCAGCGAGAGGACCGTTCGTAACCTTGACCGACTTCCCCACTTCAAACGAAGAGGTGGTCTTCTTCGGAGCAGAAGTCGAGGTGCGCTTCATGATTTTGTTGAACTCGTCGCGAGTCAACGGAGCGGGATTGCCCTGGCTCCCAACAAAACCCGTCACGCCCGGAGTGTTGCGGACGGCAGCCCAGCTGCGATCGTCCATCTCCATACGAACCAAAACATAGCCCGGGAAGACTTTCTTTTCATTCTCCACGCGACGACCGCTTTCTTTGATTTCGGTCACTGTTTCGGTAGGAATTTCAATCCCGAACACGTTGTTCTCGAGACCCATGGTTTCAATGCGTGTCTCGAGGTTTTTCTTAACCTTGTTCTCGTACCCGGAATAAGTGTGGAGCACGTACCATTTCTTTGCCATGCTAGATTCCAACCCCCAACCCGGAAAGAGCAACGATAAGAGGAGTGACAATCAGATTGTCCAGAACGGCGACGAATACGCCGAAAAACACCAAAGCGGCCACAACGACGCCGGTCCATCGAAGAACCTCGACTCGTGTGGGCCACGTAACGCGTTTCAACTCAGCCTTGACTTCTCGAAGGAATTTGAAACGCTTTTTCTTGGGCTTCTCTGCCTTCTTCTGAGCGGCTTTTTTGGACTGCTGCTTTTCAGCTTCAGTCTTTTTGGCAGCTTCTTCAGCAGAAAT
>JBKTHK010000013.1:0-36152 GCA_047240885.1 Slackia sp.
CTCTATAGGGCTATGGGACAAAAGGGCTTCTCTTGTTTCTTACACAAAACGAATGCCAAGCCGATCAGCTCCCGTTTGCAAAATTGCTCCCTCCGTCTGCTGCCCGTCCTGCGAGCACGCTTGCGCCTTTCCGCCGAAAGACCACCCGTTGCCCAAAGCTTTCCCACCATCTTGTCCGCTGGGCCTCTTATGCCCCCATAGGAAAATCGGACTATAGCCCCAAAACCTGAATCCAGGCAAAAAAAGAAGCAACCCGAAGGTTGCTTCTTTGAAGTCAGGAAATGACTTGCTTACAGGATCATCATAGCGGTCGTGACCACAACCAGGCAGACAACGGCCAGAATGACCAGAAGCTTCCAGACCCATTTAAGCCACGTTCCATACTGAACCTTTGCAATTGCAAGACCACCCATGATGGCTCCGCATGTAGGAGTGAACAGATTCACCAAGCCGTTGGCGGAGCTGAAAATCATGACCATAGTCTCGACGGAGAAACCGAGGTTTGCAGCCAAGGGGCCCATGATGGGCATGGAAACAGTCGCCATGCCGGAGCTGGAGGGAATCAGGAAGGACAAAACGACATACAGCAGCCAAGAGACGGGTGCGAAAACAATCGCGGATACGCCCTGGAGCGCATTGGACGCGTTCAGCAGAATCCAGTCAGACATGCCGGTTTCAGCCATAAGAATAGAAACGCCACGAGCCAGAGCAATAATCATGACAACGCTCATCATATCAGCGCAACCGTCGATGAACGCCTTGACGGTTTCGGATTCAGACAACCCGCCAACAACAGCGATGATGATTGCCAGCACGAAGAACCAGCACGCGGCCTCAAGGAAGTACCACTGTCCCAACGGAAGACCCGTAACGACGGCGGACCATCCGGTGAAGACGTTGATGCCGAAGTCTTCCCAGGGAATGAAGCTGATAACCATGATAATGAAGGCGATTGCGAAAACGACAAGCGCGCCCTTCTGACGACCGGTCAGCGTGATCTCGCCCTGAGCATCGCCGTCCTTGCCGAAGTGGGCCTTCTCGTCAGCCTGCTCCTGCAGGAAAGAATCGTTGAGCCGCGGTCTTTTTGATTTTCGCCGCATACTTCATAACGTAGACGATGGAAATCGCCGTGGTAACAATCCAGAGAATAGCGCCGAGGGCGATGATAATGCCCTGGTTGACCTCGATGCCCGCATCGATAAGAGAAGAAACGGCAGCACCGACTGCAAACGGATTGACGGTAGAGCCGATAACGCCGCATCCTGCGCCGAGCAGAACCACGGCAGATCCCACCATGACGTCAAAACCGGCCGCATACATCGTGGCAGCAAGCAGGACATAGAAGGGAACGGTCTCCTCGCACATACCGTACGTCGTACCGCCAATCGAGAACAGGATCATCAGAATCGGAATAAGAACAAGCTCGTTGCCATGAAGCTTCTTAACGAGCACACCGATACCGTTGTCAAGCGCGCCGGTCTTGGTCATAACGCCCAAGAAACCGCCCAGAATCATAACGAAGAAGCAGACTTCGAGAGCACCTCCCGGAAACGTTCCGGGATTGACAGAGCTTTCAACGATGCTGTCGGGAGCGCCTGCAAAACCATAAATGGGAGCAGTCAGAATATTAGAAAGAGATGCGCCGGTAACGACGCCACCAGTAGCCGCTGCCGCGATCCAAGAAGCGACGGCAAGAACGACCAGCAAAATAAGGAGGATACTGAAGGAGCTGATAGGGTCCTTCTTCTTTTTAACTTTGTCAGCCATGTTGTCCCTTTCAAATGGGCTAACGAGCCCCGTCTACACGAAGCACGTGGAATATGCATACAAGTGCACATACCCATGAGACGAGCACCCCTACTACATCCCATGGAATCAAGATTCTCTGCAGTCACCCCTGATGCATTGAATCCCGATCAGTCGGTGTCACCATACCCAACTGATTCAACAAGCCTGTCAGGCACCCCTACCTGAAAAGCTCGCATAGACAGCAAAAGCGCCATCCAAGAATCTGCCGAGGGCGCAATGCCCTCGGCAGATAAGAAAGAACAAAAATCCGAAAGAAGACTTAAGCGGTGATAACCGTACCGGTCTCGCCAGCAAGAGCTTCCTTAGCACGCTCGAGAGAGGTGATCAGGGCCTTGCCGTTCGGGTTTGCCTTGACGAAGGAGAGGCATGCCTCAACCTTGGGCAGCATGGAGCCCTTGGCGAACTGGCCTTCCTCCATGTACTTCTCAGCCTCGGCGATCGTCATGGAAGCGAGTTCCTGCTGATCCGGCTTGTTGAAGTTGATGCAGACGCGATCGACAGCGGTCAGGATGACCAGCATGTCAGCGTTTGCCTCGCCAGCGAGCAGTGCAGCAGAACGGTCCTTGTCGATAACGGCAGGAACGCCCTTGTAGCCGCCGTCCTCCTCGATGACGGGGATACCGCCGCCACCGGTGGAGATAACGCACATGCCAGCCTCAACGAGGTTGTTGATCAGAGGAAGCTCGACGATGCGAACCGGTGCGGGAGAAGCGACAACCCAGCGCCAGCCACGACCAGCATCCTCGACATACTTGTTGCCAGTTTCCTCCATGAGCTTGGCGGCCTCTTCCTCGGTGAAGAAAGCGCCGACGGGCTTGGTGGGATCCTGGAAAGCAGGGTCAGCTGCGTCAACGACGGTCTGCGTCACGATGTAAGCGCAATCCTTGTCCATGCCGCGACGAGCGAACTCGCGCTGCATAGCGTGCTTCAGGTGATAGCCGATATAACCCTGGCTCATAGCACCGCACTCGGGGAACGGGATGGACGGGGTGCCGCCCACCTTCGTTGCAGAGTTGTCGGTTGCAACCCTGATCATGCCGACCTGGGGACCGTTACCGTGGGTAACGATGACATCGAAGCCCTCTTCGATGAGGTCAACGATGGGAGCAGCGGTGTTGGAAACCAGCTCGAGCTGCTCCTCGGGGGTATTGCCGAGAGCATTGCCGCCCAGAGCAATAACGAGACGCTTGTTTGCCATAGCTAATTTACCTCTTAATACTCAGAAGACTTTACTTCAAGGTAGCGTACATGACAGCCTTGATGGTGTGCATGCGGTTCTCGGCCTCGTCGAAGACCTTGGACTGCTTGGACTCGAAGACCTCGTCGGAAACTTCCATCTCGGTGAGACCGAACTGCTCAGCCTTCTCAGCACCGATGACGGTGTTGGTGTCATGGAATGCGGGGAGGCAGTGCAGGAAGATGGCGTCGTCGTTAGCGTAGGACATGACTTCCTTGGTAACGCGATACGGCTCGAGGTTCTTGATGCGCTCAGCCCAAACCTCGTCGGGATCGCCCATGGAAACCCAAACGTCAGCATAGATAACGTCAGCGCCGGTGCAAGCTTCCTTCACGTCAGCGGTCAGCTTGACGGTTGCGCCATGCTCAGCTGCGATAGCCTTGCACTCTTCAACGAGCTCAGCGTCGGGCCAGTTGGTCTCGGGAGCGCAGCCGACGAAGTTCATGCCGAGCTTAGCGCAGACAACCATCATGGAACGAGCAACGTTGTTGGCAGCGTCAGCCATGAAGACGACGGTGCGGCCCTTGAGGTCGTAGTTGAAGTTCTCCTGCATGGTGAGAACGTCAGCGAGCATCTGAGTGGGATGCCATGCGTCGGTCAGGCCATTCCAGACAGGAACGCCAGCGTTTGCGCCGAGCTCCTCGACGTCAGCCTGAGCGAAGCCGCGGAACTCGATGCCGTCATACATGCGGCCGAGAACGCGAGCGGTGTCCTCGATGGACTCCTTCTTGCCCATCTGGGAGCTGCCCGGATCGAGATAGGTCACGCCCATGCCGAGATCCATGCCGCCAACCTCAAATGCGCAGCGGGTACGGGTAGAGGTCTTCTGGAACAGAAGAACGATGTTCTTGCCCTCGAGGTAACGATGGGGAACACCAGCACGCTTCATGTCCTTGAAGTTCTTGGAGAGCTTGAGCAGGTACTCAATCTCTTCCGTGGTGAAGTCAAGGAGACGAATGAAGTTGCGACCGCTAAGATTGACACCCATTTTGTCCATCCTTTCTTACTAGAGACCTCCCATATAGGTCTCTAAAACGGCAAAATAAAGAGAATAATGCGACCCGCTATTCACGGGCGGGGTCGCGATAATGTTAGAGGTCCTCGCGCTGGAACGGCATGCTCATGCAACGCGGGCCGCCACGACCACGGGACAGCTCGGCAGAAGGCATGACCAGAAGATCAGACCCTCTTTGTAGAGAACGTCGTTCGTGACGTTGTTGCGCTGGTAGACAACGATCTGGCCAGGCTGGATGCAAAGCGTGTTGGAACCGTCGTTCCACTGCTCGCGAGCAGCTGCGATCGGGTCGCCGCCGCCGCAGGGAATCAGCTTGACGCCGTCAACACCGAGAGCGTAGTCGAGAATCTTTTCGAGAGAATCAGTGTGCTCTTTGACCTCGATTTCGCCCTCGTGTGCGCCCTTGGTGATTTCGAAGACGCGCAGCGTGCCCATGATTGCGGGATGGATGGTGAATTTATCCATATCAATCTGGGTAAAGACGGTGTCGAGGTGCATCATTGCACGGTTGTTAGGAATATCGAAGGCGAAGATCTTCTCGATCAGGCAACCCTCGGTCTTCCAGAAGATGTTCTGAGCAATCTGCTCGATAGCAGCAGCCTGGGTACGCTGAGAGATACCGATGGCCAGAGCCGTCTTGCTCAGGTTCAGGATGTCGCCACCTTCGATGCTGAACTTAGCATCGCGGTTGTACCACAATGCGGTTCCTGCATACTTGGGATGACGGGTAAACACATACTTGCCGTACAGCGTCTCGCGGTTGCGAGTGACGGAGTACATGTGGTTCAGGCTGACGCCCTCACCGACAGTCGCGAACGGGTCGCGGGTGAAGTACAGGTTCGGCATGGGATCGATGACCAGATCGGACTGCTCACCGGAGAAGGCCATGGATTCGAAGTCGAGCGCCGTGGGCATGTCGATTTCAGATTTGGCGATACCAGCCATGGTCTTCTTGACAAACTCGAGTTATCTTCGATGGATTCCAGGTATTCACGAACAACCTGAACCATTGCCTTGCCGCCCTTGATGTCGGCCTCGGCGAGATACTCTTCCAAGAAATCCTGGCGAGCGGTCGGGTCGGCATCGAAAGCCTCAGCAACCAGCTTCTCGAGGTAAAGAACCTCGACACCCTGCTCGCGCATAAGCTCGGCAAAGCGATCATGCTCGGCCTGAGCAACTTCCAAGAACGGCACGTCGTCAAACAGCAGACGCTCGAGCTCGAACGGCGGAAGGTTCAGCAATTCATCACCAGGACGGTGAAGGCAAACCTGCTTAAGCTTGCCAATTTCGCTCGTTACATGAATACCCTTCATGTGAGCCTCCTTTTTTCCTCTCTCTTGTCGGTCTTCCCAAATCCGACTAAGTCATCATCGCCCCCATCGCGCAAAATTGCAAGTCTTTTTTTTGCCTTATTGAACTGGGGAAACTCACTTTTTTGTATCTTATTTGGTATTTATCCAAAACTTAATATCCTCAAACGCCTTATTGGGGCCAATTCGCGCTAATTTGAATCAAGTTTTTTGCTATTCACTAGATTCCGTCGATATATCTAAAATTAATCAACAGTTTTACGTGATGGGTGATTTTCGGTTTTACGCAACTCATGCATATATGCATTTTTTGCGGGCAATTCTCTTTTTATCTGACATACTATTCATTTTTTGTCGAAGTTTTTGCATATTCTTTTTATAAGATGTATATATTCGATTCCCTATGCATTTATATACGAACAAAATCAATGACCTCCGCAATCAAGAAAAAGAACCAACCCGGAAAATGAGAAACAGCCTCCTCCCGCCGCGATGCCGTCTTGCCGTCGCAAGGCAGAGCCTTTTGCGAAAACGGCGAAAGAATTTCTTTATTCATTTATGTGCGAAAGAGTGGAATTCGGCAAACGGCTGCACACGCCTTGCTCAGCGCGAACGGCCCGCGTACGGGGTCGAAAGGACTACGCGCTACAATGCCAGACCGCACTGCATCAATGCAAAAAAGCCGCCTGGAACAAACCGCGCCTTTCGAATCCGAATCTTCATTTCTGAGTCCAGATTCGAAAGGCGCGGCTCTAAATCCAAACGGCCCCTACGTGCGATGTCGTGCATGAATCAAACTGGAAAATACACCCGATACAAAGACAGAGGGTTCTGTTCCCCTCCTATTAACAGAACCCTCATCCTTACCGAAGCTATTTCGCCTCTGTAATATAAAAGCATTGTACTCTTTCGCCTGGGAAAAAGATACCGATTCTCCCCCGGTAGACAACGGCTTCCTTGCATCGAGCAGCAGCAACCCGTTTTCAAGAAGATACATCGGGAACTTCGGTGCATCTCCTACAGGACGCGACGACTTTCTATGGCCCTGCCCAGCGTGATCTCGTCCGCGAACTCAAGATCGCCCCCAACGGGCAAACCGCTCGCGAGTCTTGTCACTTCGACTCCCAGCGGTTTGATAAGCCGCGCCAAATACGCCGCGGTAGTCTCTCCTTCGACATTGGGATTCGTCGCAATCAAAACCTCCCTCACCTCGCCGCTCGCGAGACGCTGCATGAGCTCAGCAATATGAAGGTCGTCGGGGCCAATGCCGTCCATAGGAGACAAAGCGCCTCCTAACACATGGTATGTGCCGAAAAAAACCGCCGTCCGTTCTATAGCCGCGATATCGCGCGGTTCGCTTACCACGCATATGGCCGAGGCATCTCTTTTCGTCGAGGAACATATTTCACATAGCTCGTCTTCGGCATAGTTGAAGCATCGCGAGCAAAAATGCACCGTCTCTTTCACCTCAACGATGGCCTCGGCAAGGCGCAACACGGTCTCTCGATCGGAGTTAAGCATCCAATACGCAATTCGCTGCGCGCTTTTCGGACCTATACCCGGCATGCGGTCAAGCTCGTCGAGCAACCTCTGGATGGCGGGAGCGGTTTCCACGAACCGATTCCTACATCAAGCCCGGAATGTTCATGCCGCCGGTCGCAGCGTTGATGCGGGCGGAACCCTGTGCGGAAACAGCGCGAAGTGCCTCGTTCACCGCAGCGGTGACGATGTCCTGCAGCATTTCGGTGTCTCCGGATCAACGGCCGCAGGATCGATGACAATGGATTGAATGGTCATGTCGCCCTGGGCAACGACCTTCACCATGCCGCCGCCGGCCGTTGCCTCGGCGGTCATGCTCTTGATTTCTTCCTGCGCCTTCGCAAGCTCGACCTGCATTTTCTGCGCTTGGCGCATCATTGCCTTCATATCCATGGCAAATCTCCTTTTTCCATGTGCCGCAGTGGCACGCATTTTTCTTTTCTCACCGCAGCGCACAGCACGCTGCGACCGAAAGCCTATCATACCGAAGAGGTCAAACGCATCGCTCGCTCGCGATGACGGATAATAAATCGAATTACTCCTCCTGCACGCTGTCGAACGAAACACCGAACGAGCCGAATATGTCCGCGACGTCCATTTCGTTGCCGCCCGAGAAGTCGTTCGCAGGAAATGCCTGGTCAGCGGGTTTTTGAGCCCCGATTCCCGCAGGCATGGGACGCGAAGCGAACGGGTTGGGCCGAGCAGGCACGGCATCGAACGAAACGGCAGCGTCGGGATTCGCCGATGCGATGTCCGCCCCCGTGGGAGAAGAAGGCGCTGCGGCCCCCGCCTCCCTCAAAGAAGGAGACTCCGTGGCCGTAGCCGTCACGCCGCGCTCCGCAGCCCCGCCTTGGCCTGAAGTTTGCGCGCTTGCATCAGCGTTTTCGGCGGCACCGCGCAAACGCGCAGCATCCGTTGCGCTCTGCGACGAAGAGCCGACCTTGCAAGCAGCCTGCGAATCGGCCTGTTTTTGAGAAGGAGCGGACGTATTGGATTGCAGCCCGTCAACGCCCCGCTCGGGCCAGCCCTTCGGATCGATCATCCCCTTATGCCGCCTTTTCGGTTGAGGCATCGAATCAAACCCGAGTTTTTTGCCCACAGTGTACGGGTCGACGGGCTCAGGACCTGCTACGCCCAAAACGACGCGACCATCCGAGTCGGATGGGGCGTCAAAGGCTACGTCCGCCGATTCGCCCTGACCAAACGACACGGAAGCCGCCGGAGAGGCGGGCTCTTTCGGAAGCGATTCTTGAGAGGAATCGGGCGAGCCTGCGGCATCCCATGGCGCACGATATGCAGGAGCAGGCGATTCGGCCTGCGCGAAGCCTTCTTCCAGTGCCTCCTG
This sequence comes from Slackia sp., assembly GCA_047240885.1. Classification (GTDB taxonomy): domain Bacteria; phylum Actinomycetota; class Coriobacteriia; order Coriobacteriales; family Eggerthellaceae; genus Slackia. Next base: position 8,256 of record JBKTHK010000013.1, read on the forward strand.
TCCACCATACGAAAACGCATCCGCATCGTCGTAAGGAACCACGTCGTCCGCATACGGGGCAACGTCTGCATCCGTATACGGAACTCGATCGTCATCCTCGTACGAAGGGACGCCGAACGGTGTCGGCGCGGAAGGGGCCGGCCTCTGAGCGTCCCGCTCAAACCCCTGGCCACCCGCAGCTTGAGAAACGAAGGCGGAGGAGGCCTGAATCACCTCGAAGGGAACGAAGCCGCCGAACGCCGCCTGCAAAGCCGACGATGCCGCATAGGCGAAATCGGGTTTTTGCGCGGCCGAGAAGGCGAACGTATTCTCCTGGGAGAATTCTATGAGAAGCTTGGCGCCGTCGGGAGAAACACTCGCGCGCGCGGAAAGAAGCAGGGCCCCATAAGCCGCCCGCTGACGTTTGAGGTCGGCTATGGCTGCCTTCCAGCAGCGCTGAAGCGCCGACGGGTCGGATAGCTTCGTCTTCACGTCCGCAGAAGCCTCCTCGGAAGAAATCGGCGTATCCTGAGGCGAGGCGGCAGGAGCGTCCGGGGCTTTCCGACGAAGCTCAGCCGAAGAAGCGTCCCGAACCTCTTCGAAGCGAGGCGTAGGCGCATCGCCCCCGCGAGCATCCGCGCGCAAAGCAAACTCCGGCGTAGAAACCGCCGCCGAAGAAGCCGCATGCGCGCTTTCGGAAAACACCGGGGGACGCGGCGCGGTCGCGCCCGCCTGTCGAACCGCCGCATTCGCAGCCCTGCGCTCTTCAAGCTTCGCCCGAAATGCCGCCGCCCTATCCATGGCGGCAGCGTGCGCTACCGTTGCAGGAGGAACGACCACAGGCGAAGCCTGCGATGAAGCAGGCGCTGGTCGAGCGGACGAAATCCCCCGACGCAGGAGGAACCGACGCCTGCATCTGCGGCGACGCCTGAGATTGCGAAACGTCGCGGCGAGCAGAACCATCCGACGCAAAGGCCGAAGAGACGGGCATCGCCGCAGGACCGGAAGGCCCTTCACCGAACGGACGAGACGCGCCGCCGGACGAACGAATCTCGCATTGAAGAGACCGAGCCCGCAGGAGGTCGGACCGAAGGAATCTCTGCAGACTCAAGGGACCGCGTATCCCCAATGCCACTCGCGGCCGAGGAAGAAAGCGAACCGGATGCAACAAGCTGCTCAAGGACGGCGACACGCGCTGCAAGCGCTTCGAGAGTCAGGTCGCTCTCGGGGCGAACCATGCGCGTCAGGGCTATTTCGAAAGAAAGACGGGGATTGGTCGATGTACGCAATTCGTTGTTCAAATCTCCCAGAACGCGCAATACATACGACAACCTGTCAACGCCGAAAGCCTGGGCTTCCGCAGCCATGGAGGCGCGAGAAGCCTGAGGGGCGTCCACCGCAAGGGCACCGTCAGTCAGGCACAGCACGTAGAGATCGCGCATATAGGCGGCCAGGTCGCGGGCGAACCGCGCAAGATCGGCCCCGGTCTCAACGTACTCGGAAAGCCAGGTGAAGCACATGACGGCATCGCGCTTTGCAATACCGTTCACGACCGTCGAAATATCGGTTGCGTCGATGGAACCGAGGACGCTTTGCGCGACCTCGAGCGTCACCTTTCCGCCGCCGAAAGCAATCAGCTGCTCGAGGGTCGTGAGCGCGTCGCGCATTCCGCCTTGCGCGATGCGCGGCAAGATCGAGCGCGTCGCCTTCGAATTCCACCCCTTCGGCCATGCACACCGCACCAAGACGCGATACGATTTCGTCGTTGGAAAGACGATGGAAGTCGAAACGCTGGCAACGCGAATGGATGGTTTCGGGAACCTTCTGGGGTCTGTGGTGCACAGGACGAAAACGACATGGCTCGGCGGCTCTTCGAGCGTCTTAAGGAGCGCATTGAACGCCGCCGTTGACAGCATGTGGACCTCGTCGATGATATAAATCTTGTAACGCCCGCGCGTGGGAGCGTACTGAACGCGCCCGATGATTTCTTCGCGCACGTTCTCTACGCCCGTACGGCTTGCGGCGTCCAGCTCGTTGACGTCGGGGTGATTGCCCTCGGCAATAGCGAGACACTGCTCGCACGTGCCATCGGGCGAAGGCGTGGGACCGTGCTCGCACAGAAGCGCCTTGGCCAGCAAGCGAGCCGTGGTTGTTTTGCCTGTGCCCCGCGGTCCGCAAAACAGATACGCATGACTGACCTTGTCGGACTCGATGGCGTTTTTCAGCGTGCGTTCGATATGAGTCTGCCCCACCACGTCCTCGAACGTCTGCGGACGATACTTTCTATACAGTGCCTCTGCCATAGCGTTGCGTCTCCGATTCCCCTCGTTCGCACAAGTGTTTACGACATTATAAAAGATAGAAAACGGCGAAACGCATTCGCCACAGAACCGCTTGAAGCCGCCCGTCAGACCCTCCGCATCGCATGCACCGTCGCCCCACGCCGTGCATACCGCCATCTGCGCCGGAAAGCGCATGCGCCGCAACGCAAAAGCCGCCGCGCATCATCGAGCGCGACGGCTTCGTCGGTCATTTTTATTAGAAAGAACGAGAACTACGCCTGATCCTTCTTTTTCTTACGAGAGTTCATTGCAGCCTTGATGGCGCCAATAATCGCCGGCGCCACGGAAACGGCCACGATACCGAGCACGATGACCTCGAAATGCTCCTGGACAAACGAAATGCCGCCGAAGAAGTATCCCACCAGCACGAACGAAGTGACCCATGAAACACCGCCAATAACGTTGAACAAGGTGAACTTGCCGAAGTTCATGTGGCCGGTGCCGGCGATAAACGGCGCGAAGGTACGGAAAAACGGCATGAAGCGCGTAATGACGATGGTCAGACCGCCGTATTTTGCGAAGAAGTGATCGAGCTTAGCCATGCGCTCCGGGGTCAGGGCTTTCACCTTACCCGAGTCGATGATGCGCGAGCCAAAAAACCGAGCGATCCAGTAATTAGACGTATTGCCCAGAATGGCAGCCGCATAAAAGACGAACAATGTCGCCCACACATTGAGGCCGCCGCCGTCGGCCGAGAACACGCCCGCAGCGAACAACAAGGAATCGCCAGGCAAAAACGGGAAGAATACCAGACCCGTTTCAACAAAGACGATCAAAAAGAGGGGGCTGTAGACCCACAGCGGTCCCAACGCCACAATCCAACCCGCGATAGCGCCGCGGGGATCGGAGAGAAGGTCCATGAAGAACTGAATGATTTCCAAGACAGGCCTTTCGAATGAGGGATACCGAAGCAACCGCCCGAAGAAATGCACAGTCGACGAAGACGGTCGCGTGATGACGCATCATGAAAACAGCCCGAGGATCCCGATCGCGCAGGGCTGTGCGCAAGACGCACAGCTGCGACGAGACAGGACGTCTCAGGCCGTAACAGAGTCGAGATGCGTTTGCCACGAAGGCTTCAGTGCAACGGATAGGCATGGGCGCTCGTCAGCGGTCCCTTATGGCTGCTTCCTCCCGGACTGAAGGTTCGAACCATAGCGCCCGGCCTATCCGTGGCACTGGTTTTCGACAGAGAGTATACCCGAATGCACCCCCGTCGAAAAGCCGTCACGAAACCGTCACGTATCGACGGGAACGAGCCGAACCGCAGCAGGCCGTCGCCCAATCAGACGATCCCGCAGTGATTCGCAACCAAATGCCACTCCATAGCACGTCGAAGCAAAGGAGAACACGACCAACGCAGCAGAAGTCTTTTCGACAGCGCCGCCTCGAGACACGAAACGGCCTCCGCGCATGACGAAAAGCGCATCTTCGGCTCGGGTTGGACGCAGCGTGCAAGCCAACGCCCGAGAACCGTGTCCGGGATATCCTCGGGAGAGGCGAACAGGCTGCCCCATCGCGCACGAATCACCGTGCGAGCAATGGCGTACACGTCGCTCGCCTTGCTCCACGAGCCGCCCACGTGCGCCTCGGGAGGCTCGTATCCGCTGGTCAGACACAGGTCATCTCCTCTTTCCGCGGCTTCGACGGTACATGCGGTGCCGAAATCTATCAGATAGACCCCTTCGCTGCCGAGAACCACGTTGCCGGGATGAACGTCGCGGTGAAGCACCCCGCAACGCTGCACCTGCGCCCCCGCACGCATGACTTCATACGCAAGATACGCCGCCTGAAATTCGCTCAGGGTCTTTTCACGAACCTCAAGCACGTCGGCGAGCGTAGCCCCTTCGAGACGCTGCATCTCGAGACATGCGCGCTCATGAATCTCCGTTCGCCTCGGAGCGTACACCGTGCGCAACGCATATGGCTTCGGCACGCACGAACATCCTCGCATGGCAAGCAGCGTGAGAACGTCGTATTCGCAACGCAGCATGGCATCGGAAGAACACGGACCCGCCTCGGTGGGTCTTGTGCACCCCTCCCCGCGCGAGGCGCCCTTACGCTCGTCCGAGACCTTCAGTACCACCGTTGAGAGACGCTCGTCGTCATAAGCCCTGTACACGCTTGCATTCCCACCTTTTACAGCACCTGCCGTATCATCCATGTAGAGCATGACCTACCCCTTCTGCAGCAAAAGGTTGACGCGTTCGAGGGCGCCGTCCGTGTATCCGGCTCCGGCGCAAAGCATCGCTTGCACCGTATCCGGGGCGGCGTAGACGGCATACATTGCGGCATCGGAATATCCCAGCAACAAAGCGGTCGCCGCGATGCTCGCAAACGAGAACCACCGCCCGAACAAGGCGGACCCCGCGGCCAAGGCGCAGCAAATCAGCGCGCATTCTTTCAAGTCGGCCGTTTCGACGAACGCAACGGTGCTATCAAACAAAAGGACTCCGAGGCAAAGCAGAGCAACCGCGGCGGAAAAGCCACACCGACAACCCTCGCCAATCCAACCAAACCCTCGTCATGAAAGACCTTCCCCGTCATACAGCTCGTCCAACAAGTCGCCAAGCGCCAAAGCATACTCCGAGGCCGCGGGAACAACCTTTCCGTCGCCCGCGAACGACCTCATGAAAAGCGACTCCAAGTCCTTGCCGACAAACGAAAGTTCCGCGCCCGGGCGTTCGAGGAAGGCGAACGTGCGGCTTTTCGCATTTTGTTGACGGCACTGCGCCGGAGGAACGTCCGACTGCCCGCCATCGAGAGGATGCACGCCGAAAAGCAGCTCGAACACCGCACATGCCAGCAGGAAATCATCGCTGCGCGATGTGAGGAAATACGTCCCAAGATTGCCGCGGTCGATCATTTCAAGCGACTTCTCGCGACTCTCCGTCGTGGGGTAGCACACGCCCTCCTCATCGTCTTTGACCTGGAAGGAATCGGGGTCTATGGCCACCACCTTGCTGCGGCGCCCCCAGGAAGCGACGAAGTTGGAAAGGGACAAATCCCCCATCACAATGCCGCTTTTATGCAAGTCGTCGACGATGATGCAAATCTCGAACGCATACCTGGCGCGATCGACGAACGAAACGTCCTCATCGTGGCTTACTTCGTCAAGGCCGCGTCCGACGATATGATCCATGGTATAGCCCGCCCACGACCCGTCCTCGAACACGTCGTCGAGAGGCCAGGCGACCGACGCCTCGCATGCCGTAGCGAGCTTTCGCTCGCACGCCACCTTCTTGCGGCGGCGCTCCGTGCGAGATTGGGCCTTAAAGACCTTCACGGCCTTTTTCCCTCCGAGCGCCGCATACACCGACCCGCGTCCCCCGCGGCCGATTTCCTCCCCCAAGGCAACCGAAACGCCCGTCTCCGTCTTCAGCTCCATGGCAATGCCCCCTTCTTCGCAGCCCGACGCACGACCGCCTTCCTTCCCGCCGTCTCGCCCGAAGCGCAAGCCGGCAGCCCGATGCGCTTTTTCCGCAGCGCGAAAGCAGATGGATACGCATCCGCTTCGCCTCTTTCGGCCTCATGCCGAGCCCGGCAGAGCGGAAGCGGAACGTATTCGCTCCACGCGTCGCCTTCTTCAGCCGGCTCATCGCGCAAAAGCCCTACCGCATCGCCTTCGCAAAACGGCCGCTCGCAATCGCAGCGAAGAAAGGCAGTCGAAGCGTCGAAAGTCGCACATCATTCGACGCCGCGATGCAGACCGTCCTATCGTCGGAAACCGTGGAAAACGGCGTCGACCCCGCGGCATCCAACGAGGCGAACAAGGCGTCGGCATCACAACAGGCGCCCTGTTGAGCATCGGGAAACGCAGCGGCAAACGCTCGGATCGCTTCCGGCGTCGCAACGACGTACCCACCGTCGTCGACCTTCGACATGCGATCGAACAATCCGTCAGTCGCCAACATGAAGCCCGCCACATTCTCGAGCCTTCCGAAAGTCCACGAATCACAATCCAAAACGCCGTTCGTCAAGTTGACGTTTTCACCTTTCTGAGGCTGTGCGGCCACAGCGAACGAACCGTCCTTGAGGCAGACGAAAAGTCCGCCGTCGCCGCAATAGCCGAACCGAAGCACGCCCGTCCGAGCGTCGAAGACGACCGCCATGAACGTCGTCTGGAGCTCGGCAAGAGGACGGTTCGCAAGGACGCAATCCTTCTGCAGCTCGTTGAAGGCCGCCAGAAACGCGGCTTTCACCGCCACGGCTCCCGATTCGTCGCTCATCAGCTCATGAGGAGCGAACGCCGCGCATGCCACCCTGCTTGCGGCATCGACGCACAGCCGCGCAGCTTCTCCCCGAACGCTGCCGAGCCCATGCCGTCTGCTACGAAGGCGAGCGCGTATCGCCGCGACACGAGCAAGCAGGCGTCTTCGTTGCCCCGTCTCGAAGTGCATGGGCCGTGCCCGCCTGGGTGAACCTGTAGCACCTCACCGCCATCACCTCACGATCGCATAGCGCTCAGGGTCGATTTCGACAACGTCTTCGCAGGCCACGGGGTCGATGCTTCCTCGATAGACGATCGAGGGAGAACCCGACCGGCTTGACGAGGCGCCGCCGATGATGTCGCAGGCAGTCCTCCAGCAAGCGATATCGTCGTAGGTCTCCCCTTTGTAGCGGATCGCGTGAGGCACTTCGCGGTACGAACCCTGCTCGAACAAAAAGCTCGTCGGACCCAATTCTTTGAGAATGTCGTCGTGGGCGTTGCCCATGCCTATAGCGAACGTGGTGGTCTTGCGCGTTTCGTTACGTTCTGCTATTTCGCGGACCAAGGTGCGAGAGAGCGGCTGGCGGTTGCCGTGGCAATCGGTGGGACGACCGTCAGTCACCACCACGACCAGGCTTCCGACACGAGGCGGCGGGGGTAAGCGTTCGTCCTGCTCGCGCTTCAGCTCGTCGGTCTTGTCGAAAACGTCGCGCATGGTCTTCGAGCATGGTCACGCCTGCGGCCTGAGGCGCGCGATAGTGCAGTCTTTTCGCCTCGTCGAGAGAAGTGAAGGGAAGAATCTCTTTCACGCCGCTCGAAAAAGCTGCAATTCGAACGTTGTAGCGATAGCCCTCCGACGCCTGCGTGGCAGAAAGCGCGGAGAATATGGCCTGCAGCCCCTCTGAGAACACGTAGTCAAGGGCGCTTTGCGGCATGGATTTCGACGCGTCGAAAAGAAGCGTCACGTTCGCCTCCCAAGGAAGCACCCCGAAGCGCGAGGCGCGCGAATCGACCGCTTCCCGCCCGCCTTCCCGAGAAGTTCCTGCCGCAAACGGCGAGGTCGAGGCAACGCTTCCTCTCGAAATGACCCGAGTCTTTGAGAAAGCGTGCGTCGGCATGTCCGAAAAACCGCCGCGGCTTGTACGGCCGCCCGACCCCGAAAACACCCTCGTAACCCTGTCGGCGAACATCATGGCTCTTCCTTTCTTCGAAACCCGCCTTGCTGGCGCATATCGTAAAAGGAGAGAACGAAAGCGAATTGCGCAATAGCGCACGCCGTTTTACGCTTAACTCGAAACCGAGCGAGAATCAAGCCATTCCTTCGCAGGGGCGAATCCGCATCGCCCCGATGCGGCATCGTCGCGCGCGGCGGTACGAATCCATTGTTCCCCGAGCTTTTCGTTCTTCGGCACGCCGCGCCCTTCGTAGAGCATGCGGCCGAAGGCGTTTTGGGCGAGCATATTGCCCGCCTCCGCCGCCTCGAAAAAGCCACGCCGCCTGCTGCAAGTCGCATTCGTCGACACCAAGACCGTCTCTCGCGCACACGCCCAGGTAGTAGGTTGCCGCAGCGTTGCCTTTCGCCGCCTGCGCACGCAGGATGGGAACAGCCTCTCCATAACGCCCCGCGTTGAACGCATCCAGGGCATCGATGAAATCGCGGCCCGATTCGTCGGCCAGAGCATGATCGGCAAACGCGCCGCATTCGCATGCCAGACGAAGGCACTCTTGCACAGCCTCGCTGACCAGTCGATATTCGTATTCGTCGCGATCGAGCGGAAGAAGACGCTCGAGCTTCGCGGGATTGGGACGATCGACCTGATGCAGGGCCAAGCCCCTCGTCAAGGCATCGCGCACGCGCTCGTCCATATGGGAAAACGCGGCATTGCACGCTCTTTCGATCGAATCCGGAGCCACCTCCAGAGAAAAGCGTTCCTCCGCCATGCGCGCAGCCTTCTCGGCAACGGCCGCACGTATGGCGTCGTCATGAAGAAACGAGCACCCCAACGCGCGAGAGTCCGCGGCGTAGGAGGGAGGCTCGCCTTCGCCCAGCGTAAGGGCGTACAACGTCGCCGCGATGCCATACGAATCGACGCGCGCATCGTCGGGATCGCCCTGATCCCGTTCGGGAAAGCGAATCTCCGGCGCAGCGAAGAATTCCGTGCCGCGCGCACGACGGCCGCCACGCGCGTTGGAGGCGATTCCGAAATCAAGAAGGCGAGTTGCCCGGTTCACGTCGATCACGATATTGGACGGCTTTATGTCGCGATGCACATCCACGCGGCGCGAATGGCAGCAATTCGCCGCAAACCGCACAATGGGGGCCATGATGCGCAAAGCGTCTTCCAGGAACATGCCGCGCCCGGTTCTACGCCGAACGTCTTCCATGAGTTCGGACAGACTGGTCCCTTCGACGAATTCCATGAGCATGGCCCAGCGCTGCACGCCTCCATGCTCCACCAAGCCCACCGCGTAAGGAGAAGGGACCGTCAGGTCGTCTTCATGGGCCACGAGCATATCCCATTCCGTATAGGAGTCCTCTCGCGTGGAGAAAACCTTCAGGGCACACGGTGCCGAATCCGAAGAATCATCCGAAAACACCGAGACCCGAAATACCTCCCCTTGTCCTCCGCGTGCGACCGAATGCTCCACGGATAAGCAGACCATGCCGCTCAGCAGGGAAAACGGCGCTTCTCGCATGCGGTCGACCCTAAAACGGACCAACGAACCGTCCAATACCGCCGATGCGCGGCGACTTTCTTCCGCGCCGTTCGCATCTGTCTGTTCCGTCCAACCGTGCGAGTTGCCCGAACTAGCCGCAGAGGCCATGGCCGCCCCCGTTCTCCCCGATTCCGAACGAGCGAACGTGCTCGGCAATTTTCAGCAACGCACCACGCCCCGATTCCACGACGTCTTTCGCCTCCGAAGCCGATGCGCCCAACCATAAGAAATCGCCCGGCTTGACCGTAACCGCAGGACTCGCATCGACCATCGACCCTTCGTCGCCCGCCACAGTTCCGTTCGTGGACCCGAGGTCGTAATACATCCAGCGTCCGCCCGTCTCAACCAACACGCCATGGCAAGCCGACACGCGACGAAACGATTCCGTAAGATGAAAAATCTCCCGCCTTTTGCCACCGAGCACATCGGACAGATCGGACGCCGCCTCTTCGTAGCGCTCCATGCGGGCGGAGCGACCGATGAACACCGCAGCATCGCTGCCCACTATGCGAACGTCGCGCACGCGCGCGACCGATGGGCCTTCAACCTGCATGAGAACGATTCCTTGCGATTCAAAGACATCGCCAGACGACTCTTGAACCCCAATCGCCAGATCCGTGCGCGCACGGCTGGATGAAAGCGCCAACGTATGCAAAGGCCCGTACACGGCCGCCGAGACGAGACGCACCAGCAAAGTTCCTGCCGCATCTTCGTCAAAGCAGTCGAACGCGGCTATGAGCGAGCGCACATCGTCGGAAAACGCGCGAATCGCATAATCGGGATACCGTTCTGTGGTAAAGCCGCTTTCCATTGCCGCCAAGATTTCGTCCTTCACGATGGAAGCCGCGTCCGCAGCGTCGCAGAGGGCCTCGCGCAGCAAGAAAGACTCCTCGGAAGCGCGCAAGCGCGCCACACAGGCAAGCACCGCGCGCACATCATCCGAAGCCCGAACCGAACGCCCCCTAGAAGCCCATCGCTCCTCGAACATGCGGGCGCGGCGCGCAGGAGAAAGCCTCCACGTGCGCGAAACGTTCGATGCGCTATCGAAGCGGCTGTCGTCGTTGAAAAGCTCTCGGGCAAGAAGCGCCGAAGCCGAGGCGCTTCCGTCGAAGGCCGAAGAATGCCTGGACAAAGACACGCACAAGCCCTGAAGCCCCGAGTAATACCATTCCTTCAGGCAGCAACGCCTTTCGCTTCGTGACGATGCCATTGTATCGCTATGGAACGCGGCGGGAAGCGCGCTTCGGCATCCGTCACCCTCGTCGGAAAGGCGCGTCGGACGATTCGTCCTCTTCGGCAGCCGCCGGAACGCCACCCTGGCAAAAAGGCAGCGATGAAAAGAACGTTTATAGCAAGAGCCTGCAACGCAAAGCACGACGCCATGTACACTGCCGTCGCGCGCCACGGAGTCTTCCTGATACCGCCTCTGTGCGTTGAAGGTTGAAGCCAGCGCTGCCTCCGCGGCGATCGGCCGCTGATTGGCGCACCGAGGACACCAAAAGCGGCACGCACAAAGGCACGGTCAAACGCACCCTGCTCACTATGCCCCCTTGGTCGAATCGCACGCCGCGAGCCGTCTGGGCCTCCATGATGGCGGCCATGTCGTTGAGGAAAGCAGGGATGAATCGGACCGTGGATGTGAACGTGAACGCGTATCTGTATGGAAGACGCACGTTTTTCACCAGCGCGTTTGCCAAATCCGTCATCCGCGTCACGTACAGCGTCAAGAACAACGGAATGGCCGCCGCAAGCAGGCGAATCACCGTAGTGAACGCGGCCATAAGGCCCGCCGTTCCGATATACCCCCACGGCAGCATGACGAGGACGACACCGCCCGACGTCGTGAGAATCTGCACGATGGCAAGAATCAAAGAGAACATGAGAACCGCCTTCGCAAGCCCCACGACCTGACGGGCCATCCCGCAGGAAACGGCGAGGAGAAAACCGCCGACAAGCACCGCAAGCAGAAGAGGCAGGTTCGACGTGCAAAAGCACGCTATACAGGCCAAGAACGAGCAGGCGAGCTTTGCGACGGGGTTCATTCGGTGAAGCACGCTCGTGCCGTCGACATACTCGAGAAAACCCTTCATCGCGGTTCTCCTTTCGCGCAGATGCAGTCCTTGTCACCATCGGCGTGGCCGGATAAGGGGTCGCAGACCCTCGAAGGCGTCGAAACGCCGCCGGCCAGAGCATCGCCCAAGACGATGCGCAATTCTTCCAACGTATTAGAGGATAAGACGCGTTCGCGAAGCCCTCCCGACAGACGCTTCCCGAGAATCATCGAGAGCGCCGTCATCTGGGAAGGCTCGATCGAAGCCTTCGCCATCACCTCTTCGTCGCGCATGACTTCGAAAACAGGGCCGTCGGCCACCACGCGTCCCGCCGTCATGACGATGACGCGGTCGGCGAAGTCGGCAACGACCTCCATATCGTGGCAGACCATGACGACCGTCGTTCCGTTTTCGTGCAGACGCTTCACGCATTGCATGATCTTCTCGCATTCGCGGTAATCGAGACCCGTCGTGGGCTCGTCCAAGACGACCACGCTCGGAGCGCTCACCGCGATGGAGGCAAGGGCGAGAAGCTGCCTCGACCCTCGGCTTAGCAGAAACGGATCGGCCGAAGCGTCGAGCCCGAATTCCTCTATGGCCTCGTCGACCGCACGTTGCGCCTTATCGCCAACGCGCCCCGTGGCCTCGAACCCGAACATAAGCTCCTCGCGCACCGTCGTCTTGCAAATCTGGCGATCGGGGTTTTGAAACAGAAACCCCACCGTGCGCGCAAGTTCGCTCGTCGGGCATGACGCCGTTGATGCGCCGAACACCGAAACCTCGCCTGCGCTGGGCTTGATCAAGCCGTTCATTAGGCGCATCGTCGTAGATTTACCCGCTCCGTTCGTGCCCACGAACGCCACGAACTCGCCTTCCTGAATGGTGAAATCCACACCCTTCAAAACCGCCAGCTCGCCTTCGTAGCCTGCGTAGACGTCGTGGAACTCAAGAGCGGCAAGCCCGGCTTTCTCGCTTTCCTTCGCCCGCCTTTCGCCTTTTGCCGCCTCCTTCTCGCACGAAGCGGCGCATTCGGCGAAAGAACCGCCCGGTGCGGCATCGGGAAGGACGGCCTGGCCTTTCGCCTGCAGAGACTGCGCTATATGCGACGCCCCCTGCGAAACGGTGCGGCACACCGGCCCCGCGTAGATGCCCTCATCACGCAACGACCTCGTCAAAGATGTCACGCGAGGAACGTTCACGCCCATGGCATAGAGCTCGGGGGCGTGAACGAGAACCTCATCGGGCGTTCCCGAAACGCGGACGGCGCCTTCTTCCATGACCACGATCATGTCCGGCATAGTCGCACAGCAGAGCGATTTTCTGCTCGACCGCCACTACGGGCGATCTTATGCTCTCGAGAGTATTGTTTCAAAGGTCGAACACGCCGCGGGAAGCCGCTGATCGAGCTCGGCCGTAGGCTCGTCAAGAACAAGCACACGCGGGCGCAGAGCCAAGATGGAGGCTATGGCGACTTTCTGCTTCTGCCCACCCGAAAGCGACGATATCTCGCATGCACGCAGCTCTTCTATGCCCATCGCGCCGAGAACATCCTCCATACGCGCGATGCCCTCGTCGCGCGCGATGCCGAAGTTTTCAAGGCCGTAGAGAATCTCGTCTTCCACAAGCGGGGTGACGATTTGGCTTTCGATATCTTGGCAGACGCTTCCCACCAGGCGGGATATCTCCGTCAGGCTCGCCTCCACCGTATCGACGCCGTCGATGACGACGCTGCCGTAGAAATCTCCGGGATAGCAGTGCGGGATGATGCCGTTCAGCGCATAGGTCAGGGTTGATTTCCCCGAGGCTGCCGCGCCCGTGATGCCGACGAACGCTCCCTCTGGAATGTCCAGGTTCACATCGTGCACCGCGCACTCCGCATGCTCGCGATAGCGAAAACCGAAATCTCGTAGCTGTATCATTTCCAACTCCCCACGGCCTGCATTCCGACGTTATTTCTTCAGAACCTTGCGCAGCGGCACGACAAGAACCTGAACGATCACGGCATTGAAGGTGGCCGTGCCGAGAACAATCGCCGCGTATGCAGCGAATGCGACGAAAATGTCGCCGCCCGTGGAAACGACGTTGATGTAGATGGAAAGCGCCGCAAACACGCCGCCGGAAATCAGAGTCGAAACGAACGTGGCCACCAAGGGATTCAAATCGAGCTTGCCGCCGATATTCATAGGAACCCTGATGAGAAGGCCGCACGCAAGCGCGCCGAGCAATTCAGAGGGGATGTTCAGAAGAGGCGTTGCATTAAGCATGGGAATCTGGCACAAGGCACCGGCGAGCAATCCGACAATCACGGCCTGTCCCACCTTTGGCCTCACCAGAATGATGGCCAGGCAGTACATGGCAATGATGAAGTTGGGCTTCATTCCCATTGAAGCGAGAAGAGAACCTACCGTCAGCTTAAGAACGGCGCCTGCCGCAAGCAGGATGGCAATCAGGACGAGCGCAGATACATCGAGCACGCCGCCCTTCTTTTCGTCGGCGGAAACTACGCGAGGCGCAGAGGTGCGGGCGGTAATGGTTTGCTGAGACATGATTCTTTCCTTTCAGGGTTCGCGGCACCATGCCGCATGGTTCTTTTCGGGGAGAGGCGCGCAATGCCAAGACGGTCAAACGCCGCTGAATGCGAATGAAACCCAAGACGAACCGGGAAAGGAACAGGCAAAGAAAAGGCTCCCGGTTCGCCCGGGAGCCTTCGCTTGTACAATCAGAGGCGCGAAAAACTCACGATCGGACGACCGTTTCAGCATTGCGCCACCACCAGTTCATGGAGGAAGAAGACATCATGATGTTGTCTGCAACGCAAGCCATTTCGCACTCCTTTCTTAGCAATTGAAGTACCTTTTAAAGGGATGTTTTCTACGCGGAATACTTTACCACGACAGAGTGTAACAGCGATGTTAATTCAAACTGAAAAGCGGCGACCCAAAGGCCGCCGCTTCCTCAAGACAGGACATTCAGCAAAAGGGGATCAACCAATACCGCCGTAGAAGATGCCCAGAACGATAACCACTGCGGTAATGCCGACGAACAGGTACTTTGTCATAGGCTCGAACCAAGCGCCGATTTTTTTCTCGCGACCAATCTGCGCCTGTTCTTTGGCGAAATGCTTCGGGCACACCCAGAAGAACATGATGGCCGCAAGCAGCGCACCAAGCGGAATGGCATAGATGGACACCGCATCCATCCAAGCGCTCACGGCATCGCCGCTCGATAAACACACCGACGCCAAATGCAACGGCAGCGACAATGGCAACCGCGCCCCAGCGTGGAAGATGCAGTTGCTCGCAGCGCCTCAATAGGGGTTTCGAACAAATTCACCAGACTCGTGATGGCCGCGCAGGCAACCGCCAAAAAGAAGACGAAGCAGAAGATGCCGCCCGCGGGCATTTCCTGGAATACCTGAGGCAGAGCAATGAACATCAGCGGAGGGCCAGACTGCGTATCCAAGCCGAACGCGAACACGGCAGGCACCACAATCATGGCAGAGAGCACCGCTGCCAATGTGGAGAAGACCACCACGTTTTTCGCAGAAGACACTACGTCGACATCCTTCTTCAGATAGCTGCCGTAAACGAGCGTTCCGCTGCCGGCAAGAGACAGCCCAAAAAACGCCTGGCCAAGCGCGAACACCCACGTCTGCGGATTGGCAAGCGCGCTCCAGTCGGGAACGAAAAGGTACTTATACCCCTCAAGCGCGCCCGGAAGCATAGCGACGCGAACAAGCATGATGACGAACAGAATGAAAAAGAGGGGCATCATGATTTTGTTCAGGCGCTCAATGCCGCGCGAGATTCCCAACAACATGACGGCAAACGTAATGGCCAGCGCAGCCACGTGATACCCAACACTGCCGAAATCGCTTGCCAGAGCGCCGAAATACGCGCCCATGTCGGGAACCTGCAAAAGAGAACCCGTTCCCGCAGCAAACAGATACTTCAAAAACCAGCCCAGAACCACGGAATACCCGATGGCGATACCAAGCGAACCGAGCGTAGGAATGGCGCCGATAGCCTTGCCCAAGGGACCGGCATGCTTGACCCCGCGCTTTTCAAGCGCCTTTGAAAATGCACCCATGGGACCTGTACCCATGGCTCGCCCAAACGCCATCTCCCCAATAACACCCGTCAGGCCGAGCAAAACAACGAAGATAAGGTACGGGATGAGAAACGCAGCGCCGCCCATTTCGGCGACACGATATGGGAACAGCCAAATGGCACTCATGCCCACGGCCGAGCCGATACAAGCGATGATAAACGCCGTACGCGAAGTGAACGAATCGCGCGATGAGGTAGAGGTTGCCATACGTTTTTCCTTCCAAAAAAAACCCGAAAGAGGGCGTGCCTCAATGACTCCATAAGAAAAGGCCCCGGTCGCCCGGAGCCTTGTATTCCACGTTTTTTGCGTGACGAAAGCTCTCGATCGACCGAGTGATTACGAGCTACGCCACCACCATGCCCGAGAAGAAGCGGTAGTCACGAACATAGAAAACGTCTGGTTCATTACAACTCCTTTCGGACCGAATTGCGCCGATAAACCGTGCACAGCCTGCATGCAAAACGACAATACGCCATGCCGCTTTTCGTATGGCGGTCACTTTACCACAAGAAAGTATCAGGAACCACTGCGGAATGCGAGAGTCGGCAGACGGAAACGCAAGCAGCATGACGGCGTCTTTCCGTACGGCCCCGCAAAAGTAACGATACGGTGGCGTGTTAGCACTCTTGCTTGCAGAGTGCTAACAACGGGCTTATAGTGCGAAGCGTAATCAAGCAAGTCGAGCGAATGCAGAGCACATCCCGCAACGAAGAACCCTACGAGATAGCATCCGCCGCATAGACAGGAGATGACCATGATGTTGGTTCCCGCACGTAAGAACGATTTCTTCGCCGATTTTCTGAGCGACCCCTTCGATGTGTTCGGCAGCCGTCCGCAACCGAAGCAAGCCATGCCTTCCATGATGAAGAACGATATCAAGGAGACCGAAAATGCTTATGAGTTCGATATCGACCTTCCGGGCTTCAAGAAGGAAAACGTCCACGCCGAGCTGCAAGACGGCTATCTCACCATTCAGGCAAGTACTGAATCCGAAACCGAAGAAAAGTCGGAAAACGGCACCTACCTTCGCAAAGAGCGCTTCACCGGCAGCTGCCGTCGCAGCTTCTATGTAGGCGAAGAAATTTCGGAAGACGATATTCGCGCAAAGTTCGAAGACGGCATCTTGCGCATTGTCGTTCCGAAGAAGGAACTTCCCGCCCCCGAAGACGCCAAGAAGCTCATCTCGATCGAAGGGTAGTTTCCCGCTAAAACAGAGGCTCATTTGCAAGAAAGGGACCCGACCGGGTCCCTTTCTTTCGCTCTGCAGCAAAGATTGCAGACGCTTATGCGGTGTCATTCGCCCTGCCTACATGAATCGGCAGACCCTTCCGGGCGTTAGTGCACGTTTTTCAACATGCGGTCGATCAGGTATCCTTCGCGTACGCCATTCGCGCATACATGCAGCGTGCTGGCATCGAAGTCGTCGAAAAGCTCGATTAGAATAGCCAGGCCGCACGCAATCGTATGCACACGCTCTGGGGAAACATGCAGAACAGCATCCAAAAAGGCGCGTCGCCTTTCGAAAAGGTCGCACACGAGCCTGTCCGCGTCTTCGTGCGCCATATCCCTCTCGGAAGCGCCATCGAGCATGAGAGCGTTCACCCCAGCAAGTGCACGAATGCTACCCCCGACACCGAACAGGCGACGAACCCGGTGCTCGGACATGCCGTGAGCATCGGCATCTAAAAGGTCTCGCACCGCACGCCGAATGGATGAGAATTCCTCTTCCGTCGGAAGGATATCCGACACGTGGCTTTATAGGATGAAAGCGAACCCACGGGCAGGCTTGCACACATCACGTCGTTGCTGTTCACGATGAGCGTGACCTCGGAAGAGCCTCCCCCGATATCAATCAGCACGCCGTTTTCCATCGCATCCCGGGAAGATGCTCCGACAAACCCCAGATGAGCCTCGTCTTCTTCCGAAAGCAGCACAATCGAGCAATGCGCCTCGGACTCGATGGCCGCAATCGCCTGGGCGCTGTTCGATATATTGCGCAACACCGCCGTTGCGAACACGTCGACGCGCACCGGCTTCAAATAGCTCGCACGCTTGAGGCATTTGCCTATGCTTTCCGCAGCGACGGCGATGCCCTCTTCGCTGATTTTTCCATCGCGCACATATGATGCAAGCCCGGCCATGGTCTTGCGGTTCATGATGGTCTTGAACTTCTTCCCATCGGCCGACACGTCGTAGACGCACAAACGCACCGTGTTCGACCCGACGTCGATTACTCCGTAGTTCATCTTGCGTTTCCTTTACGAACAAGACTTCGAGAACCCGCGCAAAAGCTCTATCTCTTCGGCATATCCGGGCAGTTCGTTAGGCGTTTCCAGAATGAAAGGCAGCGCCTTTAACGCGGGATGGTTCACCATTCGCTCGAACGCCTCAAGGCCGATATGGCCTTTCCCTATCACCTCATGGCGGTCTTTGTGCGCGCCGCACGGGTTCTTGCTGTCGTTAATATGGACCGCACGAAGACGCTCGATGCCCAAGACCCGGTCGAATTCCTCAAGCACCCCGTCGAGGTCGTTGACGATATCGTATCCGGCATCGTGCACATGGCAGGTATCTAGGCATACGCCCATGTGGTCCGAGAGCTCTACGCGATCGATAATGGCGGCAAGCTCCTCGAACGTACGGCCGACCTCGGTGCCTTTGCCCGCCATGGTCTCAAGCAGCACAACCGTACTCTGATCGGGAGCAAGAACGTCATTGAGCACTTCGGCAATCATAGAGATGCCCGCCTCTGCACCCTGTTTCACATGGCTTCCAGGATGGAAGTTGTAGTAATTGTTCGGCAAAAACTCCATACGTTGCAGGTCTTCCGCCATCGCCTGGCGAGCAAACTGCCGCGCATGAGGCTTGTCCGAACAACAGTTCAAGGTATACGGGGCATGCGCAACAAGCTTGGCGAACCCTTCCGCCTCCATATGCGCGCGCAACCCCTCCGCATCCGCCGGATCGATCGCCTTCGCCGCACCGCCCCTTGGATTGCGCGTGAAAAACGCAAACGTGCTAGCCCCGATGGAGGAGGCGGTATTCCCCATGGCTGCGAAGCCTTTTGACGATGACAGATGACACCCAATAGACAGCATGGCTTCCTTCCTCTTTGCAAAACCCCATTAGTATAACGCGGGCGAAAAGAGCCTTTGCAAAACCCGTGTCAAATGCCTCCCGAAACGAGGAAAGGGCGCGCAAGACGCTTCGAATCGATTTTCTTTCTCAATGCTGACGAAACGGCGTCTGCGCCCTACAATCCCCATATCCGCAGCATCGGAAACGGAGACAAAGCCATGGCGCCCTTTCGCAGCTTGCTTGGAAAGCGTACCGCTTCGTTGAAAGAAACATGCCCGAAGATACACACCTTCAAGCGAGAAAGGAACATCGATGAACCTGATGCAAGCGATTGAAGAACGTCATGCCGTGCGAAGCTATCGCGACAAGCCTCTTTCGCATGAGGTTGTCGCACACCTCAAGGAAGTCATCACGCGATGCAACACCGAAGGAGACCTTCGCTTCCAACTGGTCAGAGAATGTCCCTCTGCTTTCTCGCGGTTCGCCTCGTACGGCATGTTCAAGGGCGTACATGATTGCGTCGCTTTCATCGGACGGCGAGAAGACGGCCTCGAGGAAAAGATAGGCTATTATGGCGAACTCCTCGCGCTCGAAGCACAACGAGTCGGTCTGAACAGCTGCTGGGTGGCGTTAACGTATCGCAAGAAGCATCTGAAGGCATATATAGGACCCGACGAAACGTGCCCTTGCGTTCTGACGATTGGATACGGCGCCAACCAAGGAAAACCCCGTGCTATCAAGCCGCTCGAAGAGCTCTGCCGCAGCGACGAGAATCCCGCGCCTGACTGGTTCGTCGCAGGAGCCCGCGCCGCGCAGCTTGCACCGACCGCCATGAACCGACAGCGTTTCTTCATCGAGCTTAACGAAAAGACCGTGCACATATCATCGCTTGGCGGCCCTTGTGCTGCCATCGACCTTGGCATCGTGAAGCGTCATTTCGAAATCGGTGCACAAAGCGTCCTACCCTCGTGGCACTGGGAGTAAATGCCTAAATCGCCAGAAGGCGGCGGATTCTACGAGCGCAGATGCAAAACTGCCTCGACTCGTCATAAACCAGCGTTCACCGCTGCCGCATACCAATCGAAGCCAATTATGACGATACAAAGGAGGACTGCTTACGGCACGGAAACGCACACGTGACACCGCAATGACGAAACGTACGTGACGTCCAAGAAGGCCTCCTCTTATGCCATAGTGCACTCATGCAGAGAAAGGCACCGCAATGAGCACGAGCAATGCACAGACAGTTGAGGCATACGTTATCGAGAAGGATGGAAGCAAGACGGCCATTCCCGCCGGCTTCGTTGGGCAGAAACCCTTCGCAAGCGCATCGGGCGCGGCAGCTATGCCGAAAAGAAGCCTCCACCTTGGCAGACGCCTCCTTGGTTTGGGCATAGCGCTCATCGGCATACCGCTTCTTATCCTGCCTGGTCCCGGCCTTGCCCTCATCGGTCTCGGCCTGCTTATGGCCGTCATGCCGTAGCCTCGGCAAACGCACCGCAGCCATCTTCCTCCGATACCGACAGCCGCCCTTCGACCCCGCATTTCACCCTCCCTCCGACCGCGGGGTCGAAGAACCGGGCGGAAGCCGCCTTTTCGCAACCATGCAAAGGCCGTAAACCACGGTATCGAATTCCCTAGCCTCCTTAGTCGAAGCCGCCGCGCTTTGAATCGCACCCCCGAATCGCGATTCAAGCAGGCGGCTTTTCTAATTTCGGCGGCATAAAAAGGACTTGACCTGAGTCAGCGTCCTTAAACGTATCCAAAGAAACCTTGGCGATGCGCCCGTTGCCGTCTTTCGGGCCGGCAAGCCAGGACACGCGCAGCATTGCTTTTAGAGCGTACGCAGCGCTACTTCCTTGAGCTGGCGGCTCGTAACCTCGTTCGGAGCGCCCGTCATGGGGTCGGACGCGGAAGAGGTCTTCGGGAACGCGATGACATCGCGAATAGACTGCTTGCCCGCAAGTAGCATGACCAGTCGGTCGAGGCCGAGCGCGATGCCGCCGTGCGGAGGAGCGCCCAGTTCGAGGGCGTGGATGAGGTGGCCGAACTTTTCGTCGATCTGCTCGTCGGTCAGGCCGCACACACGAAGAATGCGACGCTGCAGCTCGGCGGTGTGGATACGGATGGTACCGCCGCCGCACTCGAAGCCGTCCATGACCAAGTCGTAGGAATAGCTGCCGCACTCAAGCGGAGCCTCTTCGATCTTGTGCTGCTCCTCGGGAGGAACCATGGTGAACGGATGATGCTCAGCAGCGTACTTCTTCTCTTCCTCGTCGTAGCGGAACATGGGGAAGTTGACGACCCACAGAAGCGCATGGCCTTCGCGCGGGATATTGAGAGCCTCTGCCATATGCAGGCGCAAAGCGGACAGCACGGCGTTAGCCACATCGGCGGTGTCGGCGGCGAAAAGCACCAGATCGCCAGGCTCCACGTTCAAAGCCTCTTTCATCTTGGCATAGGTCTCGTCGTCGAAGAACTTGATGATGGGGCTCTTCTCGGCACCGTCGGTGGTATAGGCGATCCAAGCCATGCCCTTCGCGCCGTTAGCGGCGGCGATGTTGGCCAGCTTGTCGATATCGCCGCGGCTCCAGTCACCCGCGCCCTTGGCGTTGATGGCCTTGACCACACCGCCGGCTTCCACGGCCTTGGCGAATACGCCGAAGCCGCAGCCGCGCACGATCTCGGTCAGGTTGACGAGCTTCATATCGAAGCGAACGTCGGGACGGTCGCAGCCGTAGTATTCCATGGCGTCTGCGTACTGCATACGCTGCAGCGGGAATTCGTGTTCAACGCCGGCAGCGGCCAGCACTTCGCTCATGACGCCTTCCATCATGTCCATGACGTCTTCGCCCTGAACGAAGGACATCTCGATGTCCACCTGGGTGAACTCGGGCTGGCGGTCGGCGCGCAGGTCCTCGTCGCGGAAGCAGCGAGCGATCTGATAATAGCGCTCGATGCCGCCGCACATCAGCATCTGCTTGAACTGCTGCGGGCTCTGCGGAAGCGCGTAGAATTTGCCCGGGTTCGGACGGGAGGGAACGATGTAGTCGCGAGCGCCCTCGGGAGTGGAGTTTGCCAGAATGGGAGTCTCAACCTCGATGAAGCCGCGGTCGTTCAGCGCAGAGCGCATAGCCTGCGCCACGGTGTGGCGAAGCTTGATGGCGTTGAACATCTCGGGGCGACGAAGGTCCATGTAGCGCCACTTCATGCGAGTGGTCTCGTCGGTCTCGATGCCGTCTTCGATGGAGAACGGCGGGGTGACGGAAGTGTTGAGCACCTTGACAGACGTTGCCAGAACCTCAATTTCGCCGGTTGCCATATTGGGGTTGACCGTACCCTCAGCACGGGCACGCACCTTGCCGACGATTTCGACAACGTATTCGCGGCCGAGATGCTCGGCAACGGCGAAGTCTTCGGCGCTGACGCAATCGGGGTCGATAACGACCTGGGTGTAGCCCTCGCGATCACGCAGGTCGACAAAGATGAGTCCACCGTGGTCGCGGTTATGCCACACCCAGCCGGTCAGCGTAACCTGAGAATCCACATCGGATGCACGCAGCTGGCCACACGTGTGATCGTGCATGCAGTAATCGTTCAAGTAATCGGTCATTTGCTCTCTTACTCCTTATCGTCATTCTCGAACGAGAACACAGTATCGATGTTTACAGGAGACGATGCGCCCCCTACGCGCTGCCCGCCGAATTGGGAAAGCAGGCGTTTTGCCGCGGCGATGTCGACCAGCTTCTCGGCATGGCTGCGCATGTTGCGAATGCGCGCCTTACCTTGGGAAAGCTCATCGGGGCCGAGCACGATCACAACGCGGGCGTGGCTTTGTCGGCCATTTGAACTGGCTTTTCAAGCTCTTTCCCTGATGGTCCATCTCGACGCAAAGCCCAGCGTCGCGAGCGGCGCACACCAAATCGAAAGCAGCCGCGCGAACAGAATTGTCCACGCAGGCGACGTATCCGTCAACGCGTTTCGCGCTTTCGCCCAAAACGCCGGCGGCCTCAAGCGCAAGAACCATGCGTTCGAAACCGAGCGCGAAACCGAGACCCGGAGTAGGACGACCTCCCACGGATTCGGCAAGCTTGTCATAGCGACCACCGCCGCCGATGGCGCTCTGAGAGCCCATGCCTTCGGTAACTTGGACTTCGAAAACCGTACGCGTGTAATAGTCGAGACCGCGCACCAGTGTGGGGTCTTCGATGTAGGAAACGCCCGCGGCATCGAGCAGGGCCTTGACCGCTTCGTAATGAGCACGGCAATCGTCGCACAGATTGTCAGTAATTTTCGGGGCTGCCTCCATAACGCGAGAGCACGTCTCGTTCTTGCAGTCGAACGCACGCAGCGGATTGCTTTCCGCACGACGGCGACACTCTTCGCACATTTCATCCTCATGGTCGAGAATGAATTGGCGCACGCTTTCGCGATATGCGGGACGACATGCATCGTCGCCCATGGAATTAATGAGCAGGCGCATATTCTGGCGAGGTACACCCATGGTTTCGTAGAAGCGCATGAGCATGATAATCATCTCAGCGTCAGCCGTGGGTTCGGTTGCGCCCAGGCATTCGACGCCTATCTGATGGAATTGGCGCAGGCGTCCTTTCTGGGGACGTTCCGCGCGAAACATCGGGCCTGCATAGAAGAGCTTCGCCGGAGCCGCTCCCTGCTCGACCAGATTATGCTGAACCACCGCACGAACCACACCGGCCGTACCTTCGGGGCGAAGAGAAAGCTTCTGCTTGGACTTCAAGCCCTCGTCGGAGCCGGCAGCAAGCGCGCGTTTGTAGTTTTCGCCGCTGCGAACAGTGAACATTTCTTTGCCCACGACATCGGTTGCTTCGCCGATGCCGCGCGTAAACACTTCGGTCATCTCGAAAATGGGCGTATCGATGGGCTCGTAGCCATACGCGGCAAAAGCTTTGCCGCGGTTTCCGTCGTTGAGCGCCACAGGCGCGCGACGGCAGGCGCATATCGGCAGTTCCCTCGGGTGCGTTGTAAGGCATGGACATCCTTTGCGACGTGGCGTTATTCGTAACGCAACATTGTAGCACCTTGCGTGGAGAGTCGGATGAGAATGCGCGCTACGCGCCATGCTTTCAACGCAAGACGCAGCGTATCGCATGCCCGTCGGGCAAGATGCGCGTCGAAGAGCCCCTCGAATACGCGATAACGCCTACGGTTTGCACAACACCACGAGCTTGCAAACACCTCGCGAACCCACAACGTAAAAAGGGGCGCAGCAATTGCGCCCCACTGCGAACAGCCTTCGTTTACATCAGCTCGATAACGTCGAATTCCCCCGCCGAAGCGCGCACGACATCTTCCCCGCCGAAAACGCAGATGCTGCCGCGCTGGGCGACCTCATCAAGCGCCGTAGAGCATGCACGTAGCTTTTCCGGCGTTGTGGCCAGCTTTTCCGCCCGCAGCCGCTCGCGATAGCCCGCGGGCTTTTCGCAGAAGAACTGAGCGTCCTGGCGCCGAGCAACCTGCCTTGGCTTGGCCGGAGCATCGTGCGAAGCCACGGTGCTTACGATGTAGCCCTCCATCTCTTCTTCGCTCGGGTCGAACGACGCCAGCCACGAACCCGCAGCATCGAAACGTTCGAGAGTCGGATCGACCGCCGGATCGCGGAAGGAATAGAACCGTCCGAAACCTTCGGGCGTACGGCGGAAGCCTACGCCATACGCGCCGCCTTTCACGCGCACCTCATTCCACAGGTAGTCGAACGAAAGTGCGCTTGCGAGCACCTGCCACTCGCCCGCGTACGCCCCAAGAGCTCCTACGTCGGAGCCCTTGGCGACATAGCACACATCGCTCGGCACGATGAACGCCTCGCGCTTCATTACGGGCTCAGGAATCTTTTCTCCAAAAGCGGGAGTGGAAGGCTTGCCGTCGAATATCCTCGCTTCTCCGGGCAGACCGAAATCGCCCGCCATATGGAAGAAAATCTCCCTGTCTGCCTTCGAGCCCGTAAAGCTCGCCACCACGTCGCGCTTCGTGAAGACGCGTGAGCATACGTCACGCAAGCGCGATTGCAACGCATCGAAACGTTCGTCGAAGTTGTCGATCAAACCGCACAGGAAGCGATAGAAATCCACACCTCCCATGGCCTCTTTCAAAACGCCCGACTTGAATTCGTACGAGGAGAGCCTGTTCATTGCACGCACGTGGCCCTCGTTGGCAAATGACTGTTCCATGGCAATGCGACGCTGCACCAGAATGTCGCGAATCTTATCGGAATCGTCAAATTTCGTGGTTTCCCAAATCTCACGTGGGATGCGCGCCATCTGCTCGAGCTCCTCCGAAAGCGCGCTGGTGGCAACGGTCATCTTGAGCGAGATCCTTGAAGGGTCGGCGTCGTCAACGAACGCATCGGCGAAAAAGCGCAGAGACCCCAGGTGCAGGCGCATGAGGACATCCAGCTCGGCCGCAGTATGACGCTCGGTATCGAGACGTGAAAGGAGCATGCCGAGCACGCTCAGGTACGGCACGTCTTCCCACGCAAGGTCATCGATACCGAAATACAGGTAGAGATAGCTTATCTTGCGCGTAGGCACGTTGTGGAACAGACACGCGATGGGACCCTCCGCAAAAACCTGCATCTCGGGGTCGGGGCTTGCGGGGCCTATATCGCTCACGCGCAGACGCGGAAGCGTTTCGACGGCTTCGGGAGCATCGGGGCTTTCCTGCATTACGCGCAACGCAGCCATTTCGTCGCGAATCTCCTGCTTGTCCACTTCGTCCATCTGAGCAAGCTTGGCTGCAAGCTCAGCGGCCTCTTCGGAATCGCCCTCAGTCTTCTCGGGGACAAGCTCGACCAAGGCCTTGTGGTCGCTCTTGCACACAAGCGATTCGAGCACGTCTTCGAAATAACGCCCTTCGAGACCGGCGCGCATATGGGCGAGCGCGTCTTCGTATCGAAGATACGTCGTAGGCATATCGTCGTCATAAAGCCAGCCAGCAAGCGCATTCATGGCCAGGGGCACGCCGTCGGCCATACCGCGATCACGTTCGCGCAGATCGAACGACATCTGCGCAAGCGACGCTTCAAGCACGTCTCGAGGAATGCCGTCACGAACCAGACGACGAACCTCGGATTCGACAAGATCCATGAACGGCTGCGCCGAGCCGTCGTTGGCATTGCGCAGCTGGAACATAGCCACAGGCTGAGCCTGCGAATCCAGAAGATAGGCCGTGGCGTCACCGCCAAGACCGGCGTCGAGAATGGCTCGCTTTATAGGGGATTCGTTGCCGCCCATCAGCGCATCGAGGAGAATGTCACATGCCAGCACGCGCTCGAAATCGCGCGCCTGGCCCACAACATAGGCCAGTCCAACGCCCGCGTTTTCCGGCGCGGTTTCCATCCGGACCGTTTCATCCAGCGCCACGCGCGGTTCCTGAACCCCGATAGCGTTCGGCGCAGCCTCGCTGCGCGATTCGAACACCGAAAGATAGTTTTCGTCCAGAAAGCCCAGAATTCGGTTGGCATCGAGATTTCCGTACAGCACGATATAGGAATTATCCAAGCGATAATGACGCGCATGGGTGTCCAGATAGCTCTCGTAGGTCAGCTGGGGAATGGCCCTCGGATGCCCTCCCGATTCGAAAGCGTAGCACGTATCCGGGAAAAGAGCCCTGTTCACCGCGTGGTAGAGCACGCTGTCCGGATCGGACAGCGCACCTTTCATCTCATTGAAAACGACGCCGTTGTAGCGCAAGCGCTCACCTGAAGCGTCTTTTTCGATGGCAACCTTATCAGGCGTGCCATTCTCGGCGACCGTCTCACCCTCGAAAGCAGCAGCGTCGGCGATAGCCTCGCCTTCAGCCCCTTCGAGCTCGTAATGCCATCCTTCCTGCTCGAAGATGGCGCGCTTACCATAGATCGCAGGATGCAGGACCGCATCCATGTAGACATCGATGAGATTGATCAGGTCCTGTTCGTTCGTGCTGGCCACCGGATACATGGTTTTATCGGGAAACGTCAACGCATTGAGAAACGTCTGCATGGACGTTTTGAGCAAATCCACGAAAGGCTCTTTAACGGGAAACTTCTCAGATCCGCACAGTACCGAATGCTCCAAGATGTGAAAGACGCCCGTGTCATCCGCAGGCGGTGTTTTGAACGCTATGGAAAATGCCTTATTGGCATCTTCATTCTGAAGGAAAAGTAGCCGAGCGCCGCTTTTCTCGTGCCTCATCACATGCGCAAACCCGTCGATTTCCGACAAGGGCTCGCTTGATTGGACGATAAAGCCGTGTGTCTGTGCGCCCGGCGCGAAATCGAAAGATGAATCGAGATGAAAACGAAATGTCCTTCGCGTCTGGATAATGCGGAGAATTATAGTCCACGCCCTTGCCACCGCCGTTCACGCCCCGTCAACACACCGAAAAGGCTCAGACGCAGATTAAAATGCACCAAGCTGCCGTGCGAAACTCGCAAAATGCGCGAAACGTACCCGATTTACAGCGCGCCTGCAGCTCACAGCACAATTTCCCTCACGTTATTCCACATAAAGCAATACTTTGTCTATTTTTATGAGTTATATCCCGAGACGCACGAAGCGCATTGATACACTTCATACATTTTTCGAGTCCGAAAGAGCGAGCTCGTGCATTTTTCGAGTCCGAAAGGGCAGGCTCGCGCGCTTTGCCCCGCTACATAAAAACGGCACCGAGGAAGCGTCGAACAGGGGCGACACGAGCGCGACACCGCAAATCACCAAGCAAAAGCGAACAGACACGGCATCGACAAACGCCCACCGACGTTGACACGACAAGTCCGCCACGGTCCATTCGTCGGCTCCTGAGCTCATCCTTTCGATTCAACAAGGTCTATCAGCTCCTGATGCGAATGCACTCCAAGCTTTGCGCACACGTGCGAAACGTGGGTCTTCACCGTATTGTACGAAACGACCAGGGTCTCCTGAATATAACGAGCATTACGCCCGTGCGCCAAGAGCAGAAACACCTCCCGTTCACGCTCGGTTAGACATGCGTCTTCGGCAAGCCTGCTACAGCGCTCCTCCAGCGACCCCTCAACGCCGTCGCCCCCTTTCTCTTCGACCACTTTGACATCGACCGACGGCGAAACGGACTCGATGGTTTTCGAAAAGCTAAAGGAGCCAAGCACGAACAGCACGTAAGCGACCAGGACGAAAACAATGACGGCCGAGATGATTTGTACAAACACTGGGCTACTGGCCACATTCCCAGCTGGCCTGCCGACGCCGAATTCGCCGGCCTTTCCGATGTCGTCAACGGCAAAATCGTCTTGGGCGATTACGCAGAATCCAAGGGCGTCGAATTCCGCTTCAACACCCCTATGATCAAGCTTGTCCAGGACGAAAGCGGCGCGGTAACGGGCGCAATCGCCGAAGGACCCGACGGCTATATCAAAATC
>JBKTHK010000014.1:0-36051 GCA_047240885.1 Slackia sp.
GACCACCTTGCCCTTCTTGAAGTGAAGCGAATATTTGTTTCCATCACGCCAGACGGTGACGTCCATGTATTCGGACGCGTACTGCGTGGCGCAGGAGCCAAGGCCGTTGGTTCCCAATGAAAAATCGTAATCGCCACCCTGGTTGTTGTTGTATTTGCCGCCTGCATACAGCTCGCAGAAAACGAGCTCCCAGTTAAAGCGTTTTTCAGTGGGGTTCCAATCCAGAGGGCAGCCGCGGCCGTTGTCTTCCACCTGGATGGAGCCATCGGCGAAAGCGGTAAGCGTGATGAGATTACCGTGTCCCTGGCGGGCTTCGTCGACGGAATTGGAC
This sequence comes from Slackia sp., assembly GCA_047240885.1. Taxonomy (GTDB): domain Bacteria; phylum Actinomycetota; class Coriobacteriia; order Coriobacteriales; family Eggerthellaceae; genus Slackia. The sequence continues at coordinate 332 of JBKTHK010000014.1, forward strand.
AGAATTTCGAAGGCGGCGTGCGCGCAGCCATCCAGACCATCAGAGCCGAAGATGACTGCAGGGCGCAGACGAACGCGCTCTTCATCCTTCAGCTGACGAATGCTGTCGTTGCCATAATTGGCCGTGGTGTTTGCCATGTTCGTTCTTTCGATGATAGTGTCCTGTACGCGGCTTATGCCCCTTGCGGGCAATGCCGTCCTCCCTGGCTCCTTCATGCCGCAAAACGCCGCATTGCCATCGGAAAAGTCAAGCCAGCGTCTGCCGGCAATGATGTTCAGTAATTGACTTTACCACATACCGTCCGCATGCCGAAACGATGGCACAGCAAAAACACCAAACATGCGTTCGTATTTCGAACATACCGTACAGCATGCATAAAAAATGGCCCGCCGTGTGCGAGCCATTTATCAATGGGGCTGTTTTTGATCGAGCGGTTTGCGAATGTGAACTAAAAGCGACAGCGTCGTCCTTGCCGCGGCCGACGTTCTCGCCCGGATGGAAATGGTGCCGCGCTGACGAACGATGATGTTAGCGATAACATGCTCGCCACCGTAGCGCTTCACGCCGAGGGCGCTGTGCGCGGGGTCGCGACCATTACGAGTAGAACCTAAACCTTTTTATGACATTTTCTATACCTGCCTTGACTATTTGGCCGGCTTCTCAGCGGCCGTCTCGCCACCGATGCTCTCGATCTGTGCGAGTGAGGTTCTGGCGATGGCCGCGCAGCTTGTAGTTCTTGCGCTTCTGAACTTGAAGACAAGCTTCTTCTCGCCTTTGTACTGTCAGCACGACAGCGACGACTTTGGTCTTGCCAGCGTCGTGGCCCACCTTACCGCCGTCGACGACGCAGATGGCCTCAGCTCACCTTCTCGCCGACCTCAGCATCAAGCTTCGACGGAAGATACTCGCCAGCAGCACTTATACTTACCACCGGTTTTCACGATTGCGTACATGTAATTCTCCTTGAATGTGTTAAAACGCAAGGCGATATTGTATATGCGCCTTGCACACTCGTCAATACATTTGGGGGGCTAAGTCCCAATATTTAGAGGAAAACACGCCATCAGAGGCAAGCGGAAACTTTAGCACATGCGAACTCGTTCGCCTAGGCGTGTTTTCGATATTTTCACAATGGTTTCGTTAAGTGGCCCTTGAGGCCCATCAGCAGCTATTGCCCCGCAAGCGCACGCAAGGATTCCATGAATTCGGAAGAGCAGCGGAGGTCGACGGGGAAATCGAGCGCGGAAATGGAAAGGGTGACGACGTCGGAGGCTTCGTACGTTTCGATGGTGCACACATGAAGCTGCTGCACGTCGGACGCATCCTGGCCCGCCTTGATCGTTTCGTCCTGATAAAACTCGAAGCGATATTCTGCGGCCCCATCGGGATGAGAGGAGACCAGCTGGATAGAATTCAGGTGGCTCGCAACGGCCGCGACGGCCTGCGCGTCCTCCACCGTGGCGACATGTTCGCCGCCGGCGTCGTAGACCTCGACACGCGATCCCTTCCCGAGGGCTTCCCCGAAAAGGGCCTCGGCATCCTGCACGGTTTCAAACGCCCCGTTGAGGGTATCGGTCATTTCTTGCACGTCTTCGCCGACTCCCTCGATGCCGCGATTCAGCTCATCGACCGTCTGGGCAACGGAATCCGAGGCCTCCTGAGCCGCATCGTCGACAACGGCGCAGCCCGACAGGCTAAGAAGAAGGAGAAAAGCCGCGCAGGCGAAAGCAACCGCCGCACAACCCCTGCGAATACCGTGTTTCAAGGTCGACGCATGCATAAGGCACCTCTTTTCCGCAGAATCTTTCAAAAGCAAGGGCTGCCTGCCCTTTCGGCAATTCTACCTTGGGGCCGCCAAAGGGCAGAATCCTATGTCGGAAAAGCGAAACCCCGCTGCCAAGTTGACTAGTGCGCCGCCCAGTTCATGCCGCTTTGCACATCCACCAAAAGAGGCACCTTCATCTCGACCACGCCGCTCATGACCTCTTCCACCATAGAAGAAAGCACCGCAAGCTCTTCGCGTGGCACGCTAAAGTCCAATTCGTCGTGCACCTGCAGCATAAGCTGCGCCGAAAAGCCGTCTGCCGCCAGGCGGCGCGCCACCTCGTTCATGGCAAGCTTGATGATGTCGGCCGCGCTTCCCTGCATGGGATGATTCATGGCCGTGCGCTCGCCGAAGCCGCGCTGCATGGCGTTGCCCGCGCGCAGTTCGGGGATATGGCGCTTGCGGCCGAACATCGTGACGGCATAGCCCGCCTCCTTGGCGTTCGCCACCGTTTCGTCCAGGTATTCGCGCACGCGCGGATGCACCTCGAAATAGCGGTCGATCATCTCCTGGGCTTCCTTGTAGCCTATTCCCAAAGAGCTCGCCAGGCCGAACGCCTGCTGCCCGTAGACGATGCCGAAGTTGACCGCCTTCGCCCGGCTCCTCAGCTCGGGCGTCACCTCCTCGACGGGAATGCCGAAAACGCGCGCAGCCGTGGCGGCATGGAAGTCCGCTCCCCCGCAGAACGAATCGATCAGGCTCTCGTCTCCCGAGAGATGCGCAAGCAGACGCAGCTCGATCTGCGAATAGTCCGCAGAGACGAAAACGTCGCCCTCCCTCAAAGGAACGAAGCATTCGCGAATACGTCGCCCGAATTCGGTGCGAACGGGAATATTCTGCAAATTCGGATTGCTCGAAGAAAGACGCCCCGTCGTGGTGACGGTCTGGTTGAAGCTCGTGTGCACGCGCCCGTCGCCAGCGAGCATGCTCGGCAGCGCGTCGATATAGGTCGCCTGCATCTTCGCAAGCTCGCGATAGCGCAGTACCTTCGATGCGATGGGATGCTTACCCTGGGCCCTTCAAGGTCTTTGCGTCGGTCGAGTATCCACGCTGGTTCTTCTTGCCGACAGGCAGCCCCAAAACCTCGAACAAGATATGGCCCAGCTGCTTGGGAGAATCCAGATTGAACTCCTCTCCCGCCAAGGAGATGATCTCGGCCTTGACGTCTGCTATCTCGGCGCTGGTTTCAGCGCCCATGGAGGCAAGCGCGTCCGTGTCGAGCATCGCCCCCACGCGCTCCATGTCGACAAGCGCGCCCACCAAAGGCAGGTCGATCTCGGTGTAGCAGGATATGCTGTCCTTTCGAGCGCAGCACCAACGATTCGCTCAGACGACGCCCGACGAACGCTGGCGCCGCAGCGCGCGCTTCCTCGCTTTGAGGTTCGGAGGACGGCCCCCAGATACACGTCGCACAACGGCTCGTATTCGTATTTGCTTACGTTGGAGTTGAGAAGATACGCAGCAAGGCCTATGTCGAAGAAGCGGGCTTTCGCCACATCGGAAAGCTCCACGAACGCCCGCTCGGTGCCATCGGCAGGATACACGTGCTGAAGCGCTCTTCGCATCGATTGCACAGAACGATCCTCCACGCACGATGTGGGCGAAGGCCTGAAGGCCCTCGTCCCCTTCGAAAACCAGGACGTCCTCGTCGGTACCGACGAAAAGGCTGACCGAAGGCTCGAAGAGGCTCTCCTGGGCGGGCGCGTAGAACTCCACGCCCACCATCACGCCGTTCTCGATCGCCTTCTCAAGCGCGCAGGCGGCCTCCTCTCCGCGCAACGGGTCGAAATCAGGAAGATCGAGCTTCGAAGGGGCGGCCAGATCGGCATCTGCCCCCGCAAGCGCGAGGACCTTGGCGAGATGCGCGTTGAAACGAAGCGCGTGGAACGCCTCGACGACGTTTTCCTCGTCGAAGGAGGGGAACGCGGCCCCTTCGATATCGAGCTCGAAATCAAGGTCGCGCACGATCGTCGCCACGCGGCGGCTCGTGAACGCGGCCTCCTTGTTTTCGGAGATGTTCTGGAGTTGCTTTCCTTTGAGCTTATCGAGGTTCTCGTAGATTCCGTCTATGCTGCCGAAGTTCTGCAGCAGCTTCGCCGCGCCTTTATCGCCGATACCGGGAACGCCGGGGATATTGTCAGAAGAATCGCCCTTCAAACCCAGAAAATCGGGGAACTGGGCAGGCGTCACCCCGTAGCGCTCTTCGACCTCGGCAGGACCGTACACCACCACGTCCGAAATGCCCTTCTTCGTGGTGACCACCTTGGTCAAATCGCTCACCAGCTGATAGGCGTCCTTGTCCCCGGTCACGAGATAGGTTTCATAGCCCAGGGCCTCATCGCGGGCGGCACCGTGCCAAGCACGTCGTCGCCCTCCCATCCCTTTACGCGCACCACGGGAACGTTCATGGACTCCAACAGATTTTCCACAAGAGGAAACTGCACCTTGAGCTCCTCGTCCATGGACGGGCGCGTCGCCTTGTACTGCTCGAGCGCCTCCATGCGAAACGCCGGCCTGCCAGCGTCGAATGCGCAGACGATAGCATCGGGAGCCATGGTCTCGTAGAGCTTTATGAACATGGACATGAAGCCGAACGCCGCGTTTGTGGGGGTTCCGTCGGGAGCGTTCATCGTGGGAGGCACGGCGTGGTATGCCCTGTGCATAAGAGAATTTCCGTCTATTACAACTATTTTCTTTGGCATAATACTCCCTTTACCCTCAAAGCCCGCACCGCCGTGCAGGCATGCTGCAGCAATCACGCGCTGCGACAGTCGCACGCCGCGGCGGTCGGTTCAGTATAACAAGGACGGTTTTTATGTTTTCGATTCAGGCATCTTTACCGCTGATCGTTTTCAGCGTGGCATTCCTCGGCTGCTTCGTCTTCTCCATCATACGGCGCAAAGCCCTCTGCGACCGCCTCGAAAGAAAGGTTTCCCACGCGAAACCCATAGCGGCCGCCCTCTGCGTACCCGCGGGCTTCCTCCTCATGGAAATCCCCTACAACCCGTCTTTGGGCAGCATGGGGGCGCAGTTCGTCATCCTCGGTCTCTGCGTCACAGGGGCCCTCTTCGCCATCGTGTACTTCCTCGGACAGCGCAGCAAAACGGCCATGATCGCGTTTCTTCTCGCATGCTTCGTCTCCGGCGTGGCAAACTACTTCGTATCCTCTTTCAAGGGACAGCCCATACTGCCCTCCGACATCATGGCGCTCAAGACGGCGGCGTCGGTCAGCAGCGGCTACACGTATGCGATCGGAAACTCCGTGCTGATAGCCTTCTGCCTGCTTATCGCGATGATCGTATTCATCGTGATCCTGCCCAAGAGCAAGCGCACGCCGCGCACTATGGCGGCGCATGCGGCGGTGGGACTTGCTGCGCTTGCCGCGTTCTGCGTCTGGTTCAACGTCGCCGACATCGAAAAGGACTACGGATGCACCGTTGACGTGTGGAGCAGCCTTGATTCCTATCAGCAGCACGGGTCGCTTCTGTGCTTCCTCGAACGAAGCCAGCTCCTCACTCCCCATGCGCCCGAGGGATACACGCCCGAAGAGGCGGCGCGCGTACGTTCGGAGAAAGCGGCAGCGGCGCTTGCCGCCGAGAGCATCGACGAAGGACAGGCAACCGCGCCCGACGTCAAGCCCGCCATCGTGGTAATCATGAACGAGACATTCTCTGACCTTTCACGCTACCCCAATGTTGCGCAGTCCTATGCGGGCCCCTCTTATTTCAATTCCATCGACGACGCGATCGCCAAGGGAGACTGCTATGTTTCTGCCATGGGCGGAGGAACGTGCAACAGCGAGTTCGAATACCTCACCGGCTCGAGCATGGGGCTTCTAGGCGCAGGCGTATATCCTTATATGCTCTACGACCTCAAAGGCGCGGACAACATGGCTCGCTATCTGTCTTCCCTCGGCTACAAAACAAGCGCCATCCATCCCGCCGAAAGCGAAAACTGGCGCCGCGACCGCGTATACAAGCAGCTTGGATTCGACGAATTCCACAGTATCGAAAGCTTCACAGACGCCGAGATGTTCCGCAACATGGTCTCGGATGCGTCCACCTACGACCTTGTCCTGGAACTCCTCGCGCAAGACGAAGGACCCCGGTTCATCTTCGATGTGACCATCGCAAGCCATGGCGGATACGATACGGGCACCGTGCCCGAGGAAGAGATGGCGCACGTGGCCCTCGATGGCGAAGAAAACGCCGAACTCAACGAATACATCAGCTGCATCGAGCGTTCGGATGCCGAACTCAAAGACTTCATGGACAAGCTGCGCCTGCTCGATCGTCCCGTCGTGCTGTGCTTTTTCGGCGATCATCAGCCCGGTTTCGTAGAGTGGCTTTCGAGCGAGGCCTTCGAAGCCGATCAGATGCCCGAAATCGAGCTGGTTCAGAATCGCTACGTGACGCCCTATATGGTTTGGACGAACGATGCGCAGCTGCGCGGAAAGGCCGATGCACCCACCGCGGAGCCGACGAGCCTCAACTACCTCGGGGCAACCACGCTCAAAGCCGCCGGCCTGCCGCTTGACGAATACTTTGCCTTCCTCTCGGCCACAAAGAGCGAAGTGCCTCTAATCAACCTCAACGGTTACCAGGACGCATCGGGCGAATGGCACTATCATGGAACCGACAGCGAATCGGGCGCGGCCTACGCCCAGCTTGCCATGGTCGAGCACAACAACCTCTTCGAGAAAGACAGCTAGACCGTTTGGTTTTGATGGATTTCGCTTCGTTTCTTGCATATGGCGCACTTTACGATACAATCATCGGGCTTCGGCATCTTGTCCGAAACGGGCCTGTAGCTCAACGGTGGAGCAGGGGACTCATAATCCTTTGGTTCTCGGTTCGAATCCGGGCGGGCCCACCATAAACACCCGGTCGCAGCCTTTTTTGGCTTCCGACTTTTTCGTTTTCAGGTCCAAAAATCGGCCTGCGGACAAATCGTGGCAATATCGATTATGTAGGTTCATGAACGGACAAATTGAAGCCTGAATAGGCTCATGTCCCGAAATTATGCCACCGAGGCTGATCTTTTCATAAGCGCCGGCGTCGTGCAGGGTTCTAGCGCCTCGCACCCAAGAGCCGGTGCTTTCGCGGGCGAAATGGTATTCGTATCATGATGCTGGGGGACGAACAGGGGCTCCTTCCGCCCGTACTTTGACGAAAGGAACGAAGCTCCGCCGACCTCTCATCGCGAACCCTCGTGGAGGGAGCGCAATCGTTCAAGGACGATCGCGTGTTTTGCTTTGGAGCAATGGCTCTCTTTGGATTTTTGCACGCGTCGAGCATGTCTCGATGGCTATAGCCTATGGGCACCGCTCCGCTATTCTTTTGCGCCATTTATATCCCGTTTGAGCGCCGTGCTCGAAAGGTAAGCAAGCGCAGGCTTCGATCGGAATGGCTCTCCTGGTGGCTCGAATGGCCAATGCGAGGAAGCGCTGAGGAATGACGAGGAGGCGTATGAGCGACACGCTGGCGGTGGCCCGCTACCTGGAGGACGTGCCGTGCGTGAAGCGCGTGCTGTACCCCGAGCTGGAAAGCTCGCCGTATCACGAGCTGGTGAAAACCCAAATGAACGGCTTAGGAACGGGAATCCTGTCCTTCGATCTTGCCGATGACGTCAACGGCATGTCCAGTTTCGAGGCGGGAAAGAAGCTGCTCAACGCGCTGCAGCTGTCGCATATCGCTGTGAGCCTGGGCGACCTGGCAAGCCTTATCCAGCATCCGGCCAGCATGACGCACCACAACGTCTCGCCCGAGGTGCGCGCCGAGATGGGCATTCGACGGTCTTATCCGCTTCTCCGCCGGCCTAGAGGACGCCGAAGAACTGATTGCTGACTTTGGGCAGGCGTTCGCCCAGCTGTAAAGAAGCCATCATGGTGTGGGACCTAGGCCCGAGGCCCCACACTATCGCATGAGCGGGGCGGCGCCATGGCAGGTGATGGCGCCGAGCAGCGGCGCCGCTTCTTGCGGGTCGACGCGTTTGCCGCGACGCACCCATTCGCGGTAAAAGTCCAGCGCCGTGGTGCGGATAAAGTTCAGCACCAGATCCTCAGTGTCGGCGTCCATCCATGCAAAAGGGTCCTGCCCAGCGGACTTATAGCGCATCATCTGCTCACGATAGATATGGTTGCCAAAGTCGTAGGGTCCGGGCGAACAGATAAGCTTCTCAATGGTAGGAGTTTGACCGACAAGGAACAAAAAGAAACGCTGCGCATGGCCGTCAAGGTCTTTTGGCTGGTCGGCAGTGGTTTCGTAATTATCGAAAAAGTCGTTCATAACTTCATTCATCACGCTGTCGTACAGCGCTTCGATAGATTCGAAGTGCAGATAGAACGTCTTGCGGTTGATGCCGGCGCGCTCGGTTAAATCCTTCACCGTGATTCTCGCCACGCCCACTTCGCCCACCATATCCATGAACGCATCGCGTATGAGTTTGCGCGTGCGCACGACGCGCAAATCTGTTTTGCTTTCGGTCATGATCTCTCCCCGTACCTTGACTGCGCCTATGCGTTTCGCCACAGAAAAATGCACGTGTGGCGAAATCCCCTTCGTTCGAAATGTGTCGATTATACCCCGATTTCTTGCGATCGTTGCCTAAGCACCATATCGCGAAGCTGGGCAGTGAACGAGGTTTCCATACCCTCCATAATGCAGGTGCGAACGGGTCCGGTATAAATCGGTCATCGTAATTATATCCCTTTTACCTGGGAAAACGGGATATGCGGAACGAAGGAGAGGATATGGAAGGTAGCAAAAGGATGCATGCGGTGCTTAGTCGTCGTAGCTTCCTCGGGCTAGGTGCTGCCAGCGGCGCGCTTGCTGCTGTGGGCGGTATGGCCACCACGCAGGGCTGGCTGGCACCTGCGCAGGCAACAGCGGCGCCTGAAGAGCGCACGGCGTTCACCTACCACAACGAGCATTGCCTGTGTAACTGCATGTTGCAGTGCACGGTGCGTGACGGACGCCTGGTCATGGTGCAACCGCGCCCGAATAGTGACAAGCGTTTCCAAAACGTGTGTCTTAAGGGTATTTCCGAGATCGAGCACATCTATGGCGAAGCGCGCATTCAATCGCCTATGCGTCGCGTGGGAGAACGCGGCAGCGGTCAGTTCGAGGTAATCAGCTGGGACGAGGCGTTTAAAATCATCGCCGAGAAATTTCAGACCACCATCGACAAGTACGGTTCGCAGGCGTTGTGGATTCAATACTCCACGGAGGCTTCGCAGCGCTTCAGTCCGCTACTAGCTTCCATTTTGGGCGCGCAAGCTGGCGGTTTGAACGGCTACGACATGGGCCAGGGCAACGGTCAGGGTCAAGCGTTCGGCTGGTCGGGCATGTTCGCGCTCAACACCATATGGGAGTGGAAGCAGGCTAACGTGGTGCTTATGACCAACTGCAACGTGCTGGAAACGGGCATGATGTGGTCGCGCGGTTTCCTTGATGCTCAGGCTGCTGGCACGAAGATCATCGTACTCGACCCGCGTTTCACGGCAACGGCAAGCAAGGCAGACCAGTGGGTTGGGCTGCGCGCGGGTACCGACCCGGCGTTTTTCCTGGGAATGGTGAAGTACCTGCTGGACAATGACTTGTGCGATCGCGAGCACATGCTGGCGCACACGTCGTTCCCCTTCCTTGTGAACGCGAACACCGGTGAGGTGCTCGGCGAGATGCACGATACGGTGGGATAAGGAAACTGGCGAGCCGAAGCAGGTGAAAGCCCCGTATGTGTGGGACAGCGCAACGGGTGCGGCTGTGCTGCATGATACGCCGGGCGCGCAGCCTGCGCTCGAAGGCACCTTCACGGTGGACGGTGTGCAATATATCACCGAGTATGACTTGCTCAAGCAGCAGATGGCCGACTACACGCTCGACTGGGCCGAAGGCGTTACCGGTGTGCCGGCCGATACTATCGCCCAGGTGGCGCGCAGTATGCAAAGGGTCCGTCTATCATCTGCAATGGCGTGGGCGGTATCGATAAATTCTCCAACAACGACATCGCCGGCCATCTATGCGCTTATCGCCTCGCTAACCGGCAACTATGGCAAGCGCGGTACCGGTTGTGGTATCTACCACTACCACACGTCCTGTCTGAGGCCAAGTTGGGCGCCTGGAAGCTGCCTGAGACCAGAAAGCCCACGCCTAGCAAAAAAGGCTTCTACGACATTGTGAACACCGACGACGTGCATGCGGCCATGTTCTTCGGCGATATTCCCACGCAGAAGGCGGCGAACTGGGCAAAAACGCAGCGTTGGTTGGATTCGCTTGACTTCGTGTGCGTGGCAGACATCTATCACAGCTCGGTTGTTGACTACGTTGACCTGGTGCTTCCCGTGTGCAGCAAGTTCGAGTGCGCCGACAGTGTGGGCGGCGTGAAGAACGCCAACGGCTACATTCTGGAGAACCAGAAGGTGCTTGACCCGTTGTTCGATTCCAAATCCGACTTCTACATTGAGAAGGGCATTGCCGAAGCCATGGGGCTGGGCGATTTGTATCCGGAGAATGGCGAAGAATATCTCGCGCTATTTGACCACGGACGACCCGTCGTGTGAAGGTATCACACTTGAAGCGCTGAACAGGGAAAACGGTGCCTGTAAGCTGGTGTTGGATTGGGACGATACCGTCGGCGAGGAAGTGGGCATGACCTACGCAACGCCTTCGACCAAGCAGGGAGCCGTACTACGAGAACATGCTGGCGTGGGGCCAGGCGTTCCCGCAGTGGGAGCGTCCTAACGAGGCGGACCCAGAAAACCCGCTGCGCGAAAAAGACCCGCTGCACTTCAACCAAGCTCGTTCGCGCTTCCGCGTGCATTCTGCCTATTCGGGTGCGAAGTGGATCCAGCAGCTGTTCGAGCCGCATATCGAGCTGAACCCGTCCGATGCCGCTGCGCGTGGCCTTGTCGATGGCGACGAGGTTGAGGTGTACAACGATCGCGGTTCGTTCCGCACGAAGCTGCGCCTGAACAACGCCGTGCAGCCTGAAAGCGCGTTTATGGCCGAAAGCACGTACCGTCAGTATCTTGAGGGGACGCTGATGCAAAGCGTATCCAACGATACGATAAACCCGCGCGGTTACGACATGATGTTCGGTCCCATGATTCCGTTTAACGACACGCTCATTGAGATCAAAAAGGCAGGTGAATAGCCCATGACGAAACTGGCTATCGGAATAGACCTGCACCGCTGTATCGGGTGCAACACGTGCTCGATCGCTTGCAAGATGCAGAACAACGTCCCTGATGGCATGCTGTGGAACCGCGTGCTTACCGAGGGCGTGGAGATGTTCGACGACGCTGTTGGCGTGTATCCCAACCTTTCGCGTACGTATCTGCCGGTTGCTTGCCAGCACTGCGAGAATCCTGCATGCATGAAGGTATGCCCGACCGGCGCCACATATAAAGACGAGCAGGGTCGCGTGGAGATTGATTACGACCGCTGCATCGGCTGTCGTATGTGCATGGGCGCCTGTCCGTATAACGCCCGCGTGTTCAACTGGAACGAGCCTGCGCGCGCGACAGGTTTCCACTATGGCGATGCCGGCGTGCCGGTTCGCCCACGCGGCGTGGCCGAGAAATGCAGCCTGTGCAAGGAGCGTACCGATCGCGGCGACGAGCCTATGTGCGTGCATTGCTGCCCGGGTGATGCTCGCGTGTTCGGCGACCTGGATGATCCGGATTCGGCAGTGTCGAGGCTTTGGCGTCGTGGCGGTCATGTCCTGCTCGAGGAAAAGGGCACGCGTCCACAAGTGTTTTACGTGAACTAGGGGGTTGATGGATGGATAAGCGAAAAGCCCTGTTCAGCGGGCGAACTATGGTGGTTGTTGTCGTGTTGGCGGCGGTGGTTTTAGCCGCGGTGGGCTGCTGGGTTGCCCAGCAGATGTACGGCCTGGGTATCACGGGCATGAACAACTCCAACTCATGGGGCCTGTACATCATGGCGTTCATGTTCTTCGTTGGCCTGTCAGCTGGCGGTCTGATTGTGGCAAGCTCGGCGCACGTGTTCGGCATAGAGTCGTTTAAGCGCGTGTCGGTGCCGGCGGTCATCACGTCCATCGTATGCATCTGCTGTGCTGGCGCGTTCGTGCTCATCGACCTTGGTGGCGTGGCGCGTGTGTGGCGCATGTTCGTGGGGTCGAACTTCATCAGTCCGCTTGCGTGGGACATGATCGTTATCACGTGCTACCTGGTCATCAACGTGCTTGACCTGGTGTGGTTGGTGCGCGGCGACGAGCGCAAGGTGGCAGTGCTCTCTCGTGTGGCGCTGCCGGTTGCCATCCTGGTGCACAGCGTGACGGCATGGATTTTCGGCCTGCAGATTGCCAAGGCGTGGTACTCGGCGATCATGGCTCCCATTTTTGTGGCATCGGCCTGCGATTCGGGTCTGGCATTGCTGCTTATCTGCCTTTTGGCGCTTGACCGTGCGAAGTTGTTCAAGTTCGACCGCGATTTGATGAAGTCGCTGGCGGGGCTGCTTGCGGTGTTCGTGGCGGTGGACGCGTTCTTCATCGCCTGCGAGTGTTTGACCATGGGCTACCCTGGTGCGGGCGAGGCCGAGGCGCTGGCTATCATGGCCACCGGCAAGACGGCGCCGTTCTTCTGGTTTGAGATTATCGGTGGCTTGGCTGTGCCGTTTTTGGTACTCGTGTTCGCTCGGAATCGCGAAAAACCGGCGTGTGTGGTGCTGGCGAGTGCGCTGATAGTGCTTGGTGTGTTCTGCAAGCGTGCGTGGCTGTTGCTCACCAGCTTCACCGTGCCGAACGTCTATGGCGGCAACGGCATTACGTTGGGTACGGCTGCCGCTCAGGTAGGCGATGCCGGCGACGTGTGGACTACGCTGGGCGTGTATGCGCCTACGCTGCCGGAGGTCGTAGTGTTTGCGGGCGTGGTGTGCGCGGGTGCGCTGGCGTACATGATCCTATCGAAGTGCGTGCTGCCAAAATGCGGTGGTGAACAATAGCTATGGCGTGTAGGAGTCGGTTGCAATCGGTGACCGGCTCCCTTTTTTCGTGAGAGGTAGCGGATTGCTGATGGTGGATAGGGAAACGTTGGTGCAGGTGGCACCCTGGCTGGCGATTGCCGGCAACGCGCTTTTAACGCCGCCCTTGCAGGCAGGTGCGCAGAGTGCGGCTATATTTGACGCTCGCCTATGGGAAGAGCTTGCGGCGTGCGAAGACGCCGAGGTGGCGAATGCGGTAGATAAGCTGGTGAAGTATCTTGACGGGCGCGAAGAGACGGCGGCCGCATCGCGGGAAGCGCAAACCGGTGTTTGTATTTTAGACGCCAGGGATGGCGCGAGTAATCTTGATGATCGAGTGCAACGCGCATCGGTGGAGTTCGCGCATCTGTTCGTGGGGCCGCCGAAACCGGCTGTTGCCCCGTGGGAGACGTTTTACCGCCAGCAGGGTTGTGCCGTCGGGTTCGGCGAGGCGACTCATCAGATGCGCACGGCCTTGCGCGACAACGGTTTGGAGTTGGCGCAGGCGGGCAGGCAGTACGAGGACCATATGGGCATCGAGCTTCTGCTGGCAAGCGAATTATGCCGCCGAGCAGGTGAAGGCGAGGATTGGGGCGCAGATGCAGGGTGCGTTCCCTCTGCTGCGAGCGAAGGCGCGGATGCGAATACGCAAAACGCCCTGAGTGCAGCGCAGCATGCTGTCGACTTCGTGCGCACCCGCCCGCTTTCCTGGATGTCAGCCTTGCGCGAAGCGGTAGAACGTGAATCCCCCAACGGTTTTTACGCATCCCTGTTGCAGCTAACCCAAGCGTTGTTGGAACTGGTTGCGTAAGGAGGGGATATGTCGTCGGCGGCAACATAGCTGACAGCGTTTGAGGTTTGCGCTCTACTGCCCGTTCAAGACGATGCTCGTATAATTCACGGGGACATGCGGGCGGCCATAGGGGTGGCTTGCGCGAGTTGAGAGGACCTGCTATGGAGATATCGCACGAGGCGAGGAAAGCCGTGGTCTAGGGCTAATGCCGGGAATTGCCAATAGGGATTGCTGGTTTACGATGGGCAAATCGTGGGCAAATGAGCTTAATGCTAATAACGAAATATTCTATTAGACACGGACGCAAGGGGCTCATTTATGAGTAGAAAGCGCCAATACGTCTGAGATTTTTTCTCATAATCCTCTGGTTCTTGGTTCGAATCCGGGCGGGCCCACCACCGAAACACCGGCCATTGCGCTCAATCGGCGCAGTGGCCTTTTTCTTACGGCGCCTTTCCATTCAAGGATCCCGGCTGCGAAATGGCCCGTTTTCCATTCCTTCTGGTTATTCATCCATTCCAATCTTGACGAGAATAACCTCCCCATACGTATCATCTACATATTACACGCCTCGCACCAAGGAGAGAAAGTGAGTCCATCCCTGCCGAAGGAACGGCTCCTCGTCATGGTTGTCGCCGCGCAACAGCGCATAACCGTCAACATGAGGCTTCATGACGACCAGTGGCAGGCCCACCTCGTCCATGCCTCGAACGAATGCAGCGATGCTGATGACGGGAGCCATCCTACCCATTCACCAACGACGCTTTGCCGACGTGAAGACCGAGCTGCTCAAGCACGTCGATATCGGCTGCCTTGCGAAGGATGACACCCCTCCCAGAGGATTTCTATGGACAAAGACCTGGTATGCGGTTCGCCTCGGCCTCCATGTTCCGAGAAGGCCTAGCGGCCTAGGAAAGCTCGTCTCGAAGCGGACGCTGGCACAGAGGCGTCCGTTTTTGTATAAACGCGCCCGAATCTCCCTACACGAAATCAGGCCTCCTTTGAGCACGGGCCTGATTTGATATCAGGATTGCGGCACCCCAAACGGGAGATGCGCTGCAGCGCCGAAACGCTAGTCTTCCAGATAATCCTTCAGCTTGGAAGAACGGCTGGGATGGCGCAGCTTGGCAAGGGTTTTGCTTTCGATCTGACGAATGCGCTCGCGCGTAACGCCGAACTGTCGGCCGACTTCCTCAAGCGTATGAGGATGGCCGTCCTCGAGTCCGAAGCGCAGGCTGATGACCTTGCGCTCGCGCTCCGCAAGTCCGTCGAGCACCTTGCTCAACTGCTCCTGAAGCATGGAGAAGCTTGCAGCGTCGGGCGGCACGATGGCGGCATCGTCCTCGATGAAGTCGCCGAGCTGGCTGTCTTCCTCTTCGGTCAGTTTCAAAAACGGGCTCCTGGCTGATTTTTTGATTTCACGCACACGCTCTGCGGTGAGCCCCATCTTCTCGCGTTTCCTCCGGGGAAGGATGGCGGCCAAGCTCCTGAAGCAGCTGACGCTGGATGCGACGAGCTTGTTGACGTTTCGACCATATGCACCGGAATACGAATCGTACGAGCCTGGTCGGCGATAGCGCGCGTGATGGCCTGACGAATCCACCACGTTGCGTAGGTGGAGAACTTGAAGCCCTTGGTGTAATCGAATTTCTCGACCGCGCGAATCAGGCCGAGATTGCCCTCTTGGATAAGGTCCAAAAACAGCATGCCGCGGCCGACATAGCGCTTCGCGATGGAGACGACCAGACGTAGGTTGGCCTCGATGAGCTGCTGCTTCGCATCGATGCCGACCTGCTCGACGCGGGTCAGACGACGACGCTCACGACGCTCGAGCTCGATGCCTTCCTCTTCCGCCTTTTCGAGCTCTGCCGTCGCAGCGACGCCAGCCTCGATCTTCATGGCGAGGTCGATTTCTTCGGCAGCGGTCAGCAACGGCACTTTGCCGATTTCCTTGAGATACATGCGCACAGGGTCGCCTGTCAGCATGGTGACGGAGGTATCTGCAGAGCGACGACGGACCTTCGAAGAACGCGTGGTCACCTTGGGAAGGTTCACCTCCGCGTCTTCGGCGGCCTTGAGCTCTTCCTCGGGAATGCCCTCGAGCAGGTCTTCGTCGGAAAGAGAGGCGTCTATCTTTTCATCCTCGAGGGACATATCAGCGCCCGCAAGAGAGGCCTCATCCACCGTGGTTTTATTCTTTTTGGAATCTTCAGTTGTTTTAGCTTTGGCAGCAGACACAGATGCTATCCTTTCGCCGCAGAAAATGGGCATAATAGCCCTAAAGATACAGCTTATTAATATAGCACACTTTCGCATGCTATCGTTACTCTATTTCGTACGAAGACACAGGGCGGCCGAAGCCACGGACGTAGGGCCGCAGGCTGCCGAAGCCGGGCGCAGACCGACCGAAATCCCAGTGCGGACCGGACAAAGCACCGACGCACATCCACAACCCTATTCAGCCCCGAGGGGGCGATGCGCGCTACGCAGCGCGACCAGTTCCTTCTGCAACGCAACCACCGCCTCGTAGGCCATGGCGTATTCTTCCTCCGTCATATCCCCAGGATGCTTCAGCTGGACGTTGAGCGCCACGACCGAATCTTCCATATCGCGCAGGGCAAGCTCTTCGGCCAAAAATTGAGCAAGGCGCACCGGGTCGACCTCGTCGTACAGAGACGCCGAAGTCAGAACGGAGGCGGACCCCGGAAGCATCGACTCCACCCCGCGCACGACCTCGCTCGCATCCGCGCATGCCGGGTGTTCGGCATAAAACGCAAGCAGCGCCTGCGCTATGACCCCGTAAGACTCCTGATGCCAGGCGGTTTGCGCGAGTATCTCGGCATAGCCCAGTCCCACTGCGACATTTTGGGCGCACAGCACCAGAAACTCCCGCTCTATCCGCAAACGCTCCCGCTCGCGCGGCGGAAGGTCCAGCATTGCCTGACGATGCGCGGCAGCGGAGCTCGCGGAGCCTCCTTGCGACTCGGCAGAGGGTTCGTAGACCCGCGGCGAGCGAACATCCGCCAGCTTCCGTTACCATGGAAAGCTCGAAATGCAGACAATCGGCAATGTAACCCGCGTATTCCTGAGCCAGAACCGAATGCTTTATCGGCGCCAAAAGCTCCAAAGCATCGGATAGCGCGCGGCTTTTCTGGCCGAAATCGTCCAGGTTGTAGCGCTGGAACTTTCGGTCGATGGCGTAGCGCATAAGCGGCACCGCCTGCCCAAGAAGTTGCTCCAGCGCTTCACCCCCGTATTTCTGAACGAAATCCGCAGGGTCCAGGTTATCGGGCAGCGTCACAGCGCACAGGTCGATCTTCGAGCGGCCGGCCTCGGGAAGCATGCTTTCGTCGACGAAACGGGCGGCGCGATCTGCCGCGCGCTGACCCGCTTCGTCACCGTCGAACAGATATACGATACGATGCTTTGCATGACGCGATATGGTACGGATATGCTGCACGGTAAGCGCCGTTCCAAGCGTTGCGACCGCGTTTTTCACGCCCGCCCCATGAAGCACGATCACATCCGTGTAGCCCTCCACGATAATCGCCACGCCCGTGCTCGCCGGCGGCCTTCATGTCCAGTCCGAAAAGCACCTCAGACTTGTGAAAAACGGGGGTTTCCTGAGAATTGAGATACTTCGGCTCGCCCTTGCCGATCACGCGCCCGCCGAACGCGATCGTATTGCCTTCGACGTCGCGAATGGGAAACATGATGCGATTGAAAAAGCGATCCTGCAGACGACCGTCCCGCTTCGAGGGCATGGCGACATTTGCCTCCACCATGTCTTTAGGCTTGAAGCCCTTCGAGGAAAGATGGCGGACAAGCGCCTGGTTGCCAGGAGCGAAGCCGAGATTCCATTCGTTGGGCACCGGCCCGCCTAAATCGCGGGAGGAAAGATAGGCACGCGCCGCATCCGCCTGAGAGCCGCGGGCGCGCATGAGCTGCGTGTGGTAGAACGAGGCGGCCTCTTCGCAAACCTCCTTGAGCCGAGCTTTTTGCCCGCGCGCCACAGCCGCACCCGGTTCCTCGGTAAGTTGGACTCCGGCTTGCTTGGCCAACTCTCGCACAGCGTCCACAAAGCCCAAATCGTCCATCTTCATGACGAAGCTGAACACGTCTCCACCCTCGCCGCAACCGAAACAATGCCACAGCTGCGTAGCGGGATCAATCTTGAACGAGGGCGATTTCTCGTTGTGAAACGGGCAGCAGCCCCAGAAATCGCGACC
The DNA here is from genome assembly GCA_047240885.1 of Slackia sp. Lineage (GTDB taxonomy): Bacteria > Actinomycetota > Coriobacteriia > Coriobacteriales > Eggerthellaceae > Slackia. The sequence continues at coordinate 18,161 of JBKTHK010000014.1, forward strand.
GCGTTGGCGAAGAACAACCCGCTGTCCCGCCACGGAAACAAGATCGCTCGCCTCGCGTACGCGCCTTATGTCGTCTTCCGACAAACCCGGCATGGAGCCGCCATCCTTTCATATGTCGTAATTCCGAACGCCGAAGCGCATCGCGCCCGCATGCGCCGTTTTTCAATCCGATGTCTCACAACGAGAGCGCACCTAATACCTAGCACGTCTCCTCGCGCAGATTCTCGCGAACCCAGGAGATATTGTCCATTACCGTCGCGATCAGCGCATCGAGCGAATCGAATTTCATCATAGGGCGAAGAAAATGCACCGGTTCGACCTCGATGACGTCACCGTAGATCTCTCCTGAAAAATCGAGAATATGGACCTCGCATGTAGCCGTAGCGTCGGCGAACGTGGGAGCAACCCCCATGCTCATGGCCGCTTTGTAACGCACTCCATCGACCGTGGCCCAAGCAGCGTACACGCCTTCTCCGAGCGTCTGCATCATGCCAGGAAGCTCGATATTCGCCGTGGAAAAGCCCATGTCGGTGCCTTCGCCGCGGCCCTTTGCGACCGTACCCTCAAAAGAGTATGGATGCCCCAGCAAGGCAAGCGCCTCCTCGCATTTCCCGTCGGCAAGAAGAAGACGGATGCGCGTCGCGGTGATGGGCCTTTCGTCAGCACTCTTCAGGTCGTGAGCGCAAATCTTCGCACCGCGTTTTCCGGCCCATGCGCGCAGATCGTCGACGCCGCCCGCTGCACGGGCGCCGAAATGGAAATCGCACCCCACGTGAAGCGCATACGGAACCGAATCGGCGAACGTCGTCTTAAGAAAATCCTTCGGGGATTGCGCGGAAAACTCGGGGGTGAACGGCAACACCACCACGGCGTCGATGCCGGTCTGGGAAAGCGCGGCTATACGACGCTCGTTGGTCATGAGCTTCTTCAGACGATCGGCGTGAAAGCGCTCGTCGGGATCGATATCGAACGTAAGCGCGACCGAAATACCGTCGTTTTCAGCCGCGGTCTGCTTCGCTTGGTCGATAAGGAAACGATGCCCCCTGTGCACGCCGTCGAATACGCCGAAAGCGCAGGATGCGCCCGCCAACACGCCATAGTCAAACGAGGAATCTACGTTAAAAACCTTTGCCACGGGTTACTCCTTGGGAAAATACACAGCAGGGTTTGATAACGCCCCGCTTCGCCTGGGCGGTATAGAGAGCGACAAGCTCGTTTTCATGGACGAGGCTCACCACCTCCCCTTCCGCGGGGGTCTGCGCAGCGATGGGCGCCGCGCAAGGGGCACGCAGTCGGAGTCGTCGAAACGACGCGGCGCCTCGAAAGAACGATATCGCGTGTGCGCAGGGTCTTGCCGTTGCGCACATCCGCCGCCTGTTCGTCGGTGAGAAACGCCATGCGGTACCCCAGCAAGAACACGGGGTCGACGGCGGCGTCGAGACCCCGCTTCTCCAGCGCGTCCAAAGAGAGACAGTCCTGCACATCGAAAGCGCCCGATCGAAGGCGGCGAAGAGCCTCTACATGGGCGGCACTGCCCAGAGAGGCTCCTATATCGCGAGCGATGGAGCGGATATAGGTTCCTTTCGAGACGGAAAGGCGCACGTCCCAATGGATGCACGGAGCGTCATGATCGGTCTCAAGGCCGAGAAGAGTCGCCTCGTAGATTTCGATATCACGAGGTTCGAGCTGCACGACATTGCCGGCACGCGCCGCCTCGTACGCTTTGACACCGCCGCGCTTGATGGCGGAATACGCAGGCGGAAGCTGCTTGTGCTTGCCGACGAGCCCGGCAACGTGCTCCTGTGCAAACGCGCGGTCGCAGACGCGCTCGGGAACCGGGGCGGTACGAATAGGCTCGCCCTCGGCATCGTCGGTGTAGGTCGCCACGCCGAATGCTATGCGCACGTCGTAGGTTTTATCATGATTGGTCATGTACGCATCCAGGCGGGTCGCAGGGCCCACGCAGATGCAAAGCGCCCCTGTAGCCAGAGGGTCGAGCGTGCCGGTATGCCCCACGCGACGCTCTCCGAAAATGCGGCGGCATGCGTTGACCACGTCGTGAGAGCTCATTCCCCGGGGCTTGTCCACGCCCACGAGGCACGAAATCCCGCTCTGCCCGCGCTTCATCGCAAGCCCGCTTTCTCTACGAGCGCATCAAGATACCCGGGCAGGCTGGCAAGCAGCTCTTCGACGGGTCCTTCGAAGGTGAAGCCCGCCGCCGCGCGATGTCCGCCGCCGCCGATATGGCGGGCGAGCACCGAAACGTCCCTTCGTCGCCCTTGGCGCGAAGGCTGCCGCGCGCACCGCTCGCCTGTTCGCGCACCATGCATGCGACGCGGACGCCCGCAAGAGAGCGCAAGACATCGACCAACGGCTCGGCATCGGCCTTCACGGCTCCAAGGCGCTCGAAATCGTCCTGGCGCACATGGGAAAACGCCCACAAGCCGTCTTCGGCCATGACGATGTTTTCGAGCATGGCCTTTTCGAGCATGAGGGACGCGAAGGAGCGGTTCTGGTAGACCTCGCTTGAAATGGCGGCAGGCTCCGCGCCCGCCTCGACCATCTCGTTGGCCGCGCGAAACGCCTCCGGCGTGGCGTTCTGGTACTGGAAACGGCCCGTATCGTCATGGCGCCGTATAGCACGTCGCCATGGAGGAATCAGGCTTCACGCCGAGAGCCGATGAGCTGGACGTTGACACGCCGGTGCGTCTTGTCATGTTAAAGTCAGACATGGAGGCGTCGGCCGCATGGTGGTCCACCGTGAAGCGCACCTGCGCACGCTGCTGGATTGCGGCGGCCTTGCCCATGCGCGAAGGAATGGGCACGTCGCAAGCGACGAATGCACGACAGGGGCCGTCGAAGTCTTCAGCCGGCACCATGTCGAAAACGCCGGGAAGAAAGCCGAGTCCCTGATCGATGGAATTGGGCTCCACAAGAACGCACTGCGCCTTTTTGCCGAGCGAGCGCAGGGCGTGCATGAGCGCAAGCTGGGAGCCCAGGCAATCGCCATCGGGGTTGACATGGCCGCACAGCACGAATTCGTCGCACTCCTTCATGCGCTCGGCCATGGCCTCAAGCGTCGTATTCGTCTGGGGGGTAACCGCCACGGTCTACTCCTCTTCCTCGAAAGATTCGTCCGATGCGCGCATTTCCGCCGATTCGGCGTTGCGGGCCGCATCGCGGGCGAGCGCGTCGGTGATCTTTTCCGCTTCGTCGACGGAAGGATCGAGATGGAAACGAAGCTCAGGCGTCACGCGCCAGGAAAGGCCTTTGCCCATGAGGCTTCGAATGCGTCCGCCGGCTGCGGCAAAGCCCGCCGCCGCATCCTCGTAGCGCTCGGGCTCGGTGGTGTAGAAAACATTGCAGACGCTGCGGTCGAAGCTGACTTCGCAGCCGGTAATGGTGACAAGGCGCAAACGCGGGTCGGAAACCTCGAAGAGCAGGATGCTCGCGAGAATTTCGCGCGCCTGTTCGTTGACCTTGCGGTTCGCGTTGGATTGTTTCATAGCGAATCCTCCTTCCAAGGGGGTTCGGATGTGCCTTATGGCAAAGCGAGGCGCTCGGCTGACCTGCAGCACGAAACGCCTCGCGTGTATTTCAGATAGGCATGCCGATGTTACTCGGTACGCTCGACCTCCTCGATGCGGAAGCCCTCGATGACGTCACCCACCTTGATGTCCTGGTAGCCTTCGACGCCGATGCCGCATTCATAGCTCTGCTTGACGGTCTTGACGTCGTCTTTGAAGCGGCGCAGAGAAGAATCTTGCCCTCGAGATGACCGTGGAGTCGCGCACGACGCGAACCTTGTCATCGCGAGAGATTTCGCCCTCGGTGATGTAGCAACCGGCGATGTTGCCGACCTTCGGAACGCGGAACACATCGCGAACCTCGGCGATACCCGTGTCGCGCTCGACGATTTCGGGAGCAAGCATGCCGACGCGTGCGGCGTTGATGTCCTCGATCGCCTGGTAAATGACGCGATACAGGCGAATGTCGACCTTCTCATGCTCGGCCGCCTTGCGTGCGCCCGCAGTAGGACGAACGTTGAAGCCGATGATGATGGCGTCGGAAGCGGCCGCCAAGGTAACGTCGGTCTCGGTCACGCCGCCGACGGCGGAGTGGATGATGTTAATCTTGACCTCGGACTGGTCCATCTTGTCGAACGCATCACGCAAAGCCTCGATCGAGCCCTGAACGTCCGCCTTGACCACGAGGTTGAGCTCCGTGGTGCCCTCCTCGATGCGGCTGAACAGATCATCCAGGCTCATATGGGTCTTGGATTCCTGCTCGGCCAGGCGGGCGCGCAACGCGCGTTCCTCGGCCAGCTTGCGGGCGTCGCGCTCGTCCTCGAACACGCGGAACTCGTCGCCCGCGGTGGGCACGCTGTTCAGGCCCAAGATCTCCACCGGATCGGCGGGACCGGCCGAATCGACGTGCTTGCCATGCGGATCCACCAGCGCGCGGACACGGCCGTACGTGGTGCCGGCCACCACGACGTCGCCAGGGTGCAGCGTGCCGCGCTGCACGAGCACGGTGGCCACGGGACCGCGACCCTTGTCGAGGTTCGCCTCGATGACGAAGCCGGAGGCCTCGGCGTCGGGGTTGGCCTTGAGCTCCAGCACGTCGGCCTGCGCATGGTCTCGAGCAGATCGTCAATGCCGATGCGCTGCTTGGCGAAACGTCGACGAACATGTTCGTGCCGCCCCATTCCTCGGGAATGACGCCGTATTCCACCAGCTCCTGGCGTACGCGGTCGGGCGTGGCGCCGGGCTTGTCGATCTTGTTGACGGCAACCACGATGGGCACGTTCGCGGCCTTCGCATGGTTGATGGCCTCGATGGTCTGCGGCATGACGCCGTCGTCCGCCGCCACGACCAAGACGATGACGTCGGTCACCTGAGCGCCGCGAGCGCGCATGGCGGTAAACGCCTCGTGGCCCGGGGTGTCAATGAAGGTGATCTGGCGGCCGTCGATGTTTACGACGGATGCGCCGATATGCTGGGTAATGCCGCCCGCCTCGCCCGCGGCAACGCCGGTGTGGCGAATGGCGTCGAGGGTGGACGTCTTGCCGTGGTCGACGTGGCCCATGACGGTAACCACGGGAGGACGTGGCTTGAGGTCGTCTTCGGTGTCGTTGTAGACGACGGCGTACTCCTCCTCAGGAGACACCACGCGAACCTTGCGGCCCATGTCGTCGGCAATAAGCTCGATAAGCTCGTCAGTCATGGTCTGGGTGACGGTGAGAACCTGGCCCGAACGGGCGCTGATGACGTCGTTAGGCATAAAGCTCGGCGTCGCCGACCGTAAAGCCCTGCATGACCCGACGACGCTGTCGTCGACACCAGGGCGAAGATATCTTTCGATGGCCTCCATGGCCGAACGATAAGCGGCCTCGCCTCCTTGCGCTCTTACGACGACCTAAGCCCTCGTTGCTCGAAGCAACGGCGACAGCAGCACCTCCGCAGAACCTAAGCTGTTTTTCGGCCTGTACGTAAATCTGGGCATAACGATTCGCCGCCGCATTCAGGAGCGTCGGGCTCAGTGTGCCCGCCGCTTACGCCACATTGCCGCCCCTTTGGAGCGCGCGTAGAAACGGTTGCCTGCTTATTGCCTTCTCTGTGCAGCGCCTTTTTCCTCGATCGGGAAAACAGCGAACTGGAGAAGACGTCGCCTTCGGGCGAACCAGGCTGCTCACGGCAGAGCGGGCTGATCGGCTTTCTTCGGCCGCGAGCAAGATTTTCCGCGACATTGCTGCCTTCGCCTCGGCGCGGGCATCAGCAAATGGCGCGGCAGCCTCCGCCGCCTTCTGTTCCTCTATCTGACGCGGGAGGCCCGAAGCAGGGCAAGGCGGGCTTTCTTCTCGATCGGCTCGGCCTTCTGGGAAGAGGCCGAAGAACCGGCACGGCGGGCACGCTCCGCATCGCGCAGGGCGCGCTCGCGCTCGACCGCCTCGCGGCGCTCGCGTTCTTCGTCCGCCTTTTTCTTGGCGGCCGCTTCCTTTTCGGCCTTCGCTATCTTGGCAACCTCGGCATCGATGTTTTCTGCCTTCTCGCCAAGCTCGGGGGCAATTGCTTTTTTGATCGCTTCGACGTTGTCTTCCGACAGGACGCTGGCGTGGCTCTTCGCGGGGATTTTCAGATCCTGAATGCGAGAGAGCAGCTCCTTGCTGTCCATGCCGAATTCCTTCGCCAATTCATGAACTCTCATGCTGGCCATACGGTACTCCTCGTCTATCCTCTACTCTCTCGAACTACTCGCTATCGGCATGCACGCCGCAGAAGCGGCTGCCAGGGCGAGCATGATTGGGGCAGCGAACGCCGTCCTCGGAAACGAAGGCGCAGAATTCGGGCTCTTCTTCCGTATCATCCTCGTCGATGAGCATGTTCACTTCGGGTGCCGGCTCGATTCCGAAACTAGCCGACTTGATATCGATATGCCAGCCGGTCAGGCGAGCGGCGAGGCGGGCGTTCTGGCCCTCTTTGCCGATAGCCAAAGACAGCTGGTCATCGGGCACGACAACGGTGGCGTAATGATTCTCGTCGTCGATGAGCACGCGGGTCACGCGCGCAGGGCTCAAAGCCTGGGCAACGTATTTCGCGGGGTCTTCGTCCCACTGGATGACGTCGACGCGCTCGTTGCGGAGCTCTTCGACGACCATGCGGACGCGGCTGCCCTTCGGGCCGACGCATGCGCCCACGGGATCAAGGTTGCTTTCGCGGCTTGCCACGGCGACCTTGGAACGAGCGCCGGGCTCGCGGGCGATAGACTTGACCTCCACCATGCCGTCGTAGATTTCGGGAACTTCGAGCTCGAACAGGCGGCGAATCAAATCGGGGTGCGTGCGGGAAACCACGATCGCGGGACGCGCCTGGTCGCCGCGAACGCGCGGCTCGAGCGCGTTGGGATCGCGCACGTCGATAATCAGCACCTTGATGCGCTGGTTGTGGCGGTAATGCTCGCCTGCGGGACGTTCGTTGCGCTCGTTGGGATAGCGCTTCTCGTCATAATGGGGAAGCTCGGCCTCCACGCCATCACGAATCTTCACGATGGTGAAATCAGGCGTGACCTGCAGCACGGTTGCGGTGACGATATCTCCCACGCGATCGCTGAACTCTTCGTAGATGCTCTGGCGGCCCGCCTCGCGAACCATGGCGGCAATGACGCCCTTGGCGTTTTGCGCGGCAATGCGGCTCACATCATTGGGGGTAACGTCGCGCTCTTCGAATTCGCTGTACTCGCCGGTTTCCTCGTCGGGCTCGCCGACAGGAACGAGTTCGTATACATAGATACGGCCCGTGGTGCGATCGATCGTGACGCGGGCGTCCCACTCAAGGTCGAGAATGTTCTGGTAGCTCCTCGCAAGAGAAGCCTCCAGGCGCTCGATCAGATAGAATTCGTCAATCTTTTTCTCATGTGCAAGGGCTTGCAAAGCCTCCATCAATTCAGATGCCATGACGTTCCTTCCTCGTTGCATAGAATCATCGCGAATGGTTGTACTCAGCAAGCGCGGACGCCTGCCGGCGGCACGCGCAAGCGTGGTTTAGGAAAAATCGATAACGCCTTTGACGTGAGCCTTTTTGACATCGTTCAAAGGAACGGCAAGCTCTTCGCCGTCGAGCTCGAGCTTGACGGCGTTGCTCTCGAAATCGAACCCGACAAGACGCGCGTTGAAACGGCTGCGGCCGTCGATAGGAGACGCGGTCATGACATAGACCTCTTCGCCAGCAAAGCGCGCAAAATGCTCGGGCGTGCGAAGCGGGCGATCGATGCCGGGAGAGCTCACTTCAAGCGTGTAGGCGCCGGGGAACGGATCGATTTCGTCCATGATCTCGTTCACCCACACCTGGGCGGTCGTGATGTCCTCGAACGCGATTCCCTCCGGCGTATCCAGATACACGCGGATGGTTGGCGCCTTGCGGGACCCGACCACTTCCACGGTCACGATTTCAATGCCTTCGGCTTCAGCGCGAGGCTCAAGAGCCGCAAGCAAGCTTGCCTCTTTCGATGAAAGCATCCACCCTCCTCAATAATCCCCAACCGAGCTGCATAGCATGCCTTTTTGGGTGCCTATACAAAAAGAAAGCGGGACAAGCCCACTTTCTCATACATTCGAAAAAGTTGTACGCCTTGGCTGGACCCGCCAACAAAGACAGATGTTTTATATCACAGCTTTCATAGCAACGCAAGAGCAAGCGAAACCTGAGCTTAAAAACGAGAAATCAGACACAATTACGCAAGGATGCCAAGTAAAAACGAGCAACCCCAAAGGCGGCTACGATGCGAAACGCGCACTTTGCTTCCGTTTCCGAGCAGCCAGCGTATGACGGCCAAGCGTAGCCGTCCGGCGCGTGGCCAGACGTGCATGGCCGGCAAGCGTATGGTCAACAAGCATCAATAGGGAGAAGATTTTGGGCCCCGAAGGGAAAGCGTGGTCAAAACGGAAGGATTGGGAGAACGGCCACGATGGCATCGAAAAGAAAGACGCATCCAACGAGCTTATGAACTGGGGTTTTGCAAATGGCGTTTTTAAGCCTTCGCAAGATATAGCCGCCCTTGCTCTTCATGAACGGCAAACGGCACTTTTCAAGCGACGAACGGCATGCGAAATTCCCCACATCAAGCCTTTTTGACCACGAAGCCGCACAACCGCAGTCCTTCTTCTCCTCGCAGATTCCTCCGGCCCCGTTTCTCGGCCCCATTTCTGATTGCCTTTCTTGCAACCAACGTCGAGCGGGCTAACAACGTAGCAAACTCGTTAGCAAGCTGGCTCTACAGAACGCGCTTCCATAGCGCACGACCGCCTCTAGCGCATCTCCCTGCCGGCCTCGGCGAAAAACGCGCGCACGGTTTCGAGGGATTCTTCCTGCGTAGGAAACGGCTCTTCCCCGGCGAGCTCCTTTTTCGCGAAAGTTGTGAATGAGGAATGAAGACACACGGTTCCCGCTTCGTCGATGAACTCCACATTGACGACCTGGATGGTCTTGCCCTTGCGGAGCACACGAGCATCCACGGTGACGCGCTGTCCGTTGACGTGTATTCCCTCGCAGAAATTGAAATTGCACTGCAAAGTGACGGGCTTGCTTCCGTTCGTGTACACCGCCATGCAGGCCGCCATGTCCGAAACGGTCATATAGAACCCGCCATGCAAATCGCCGTAAGGATTGCGCATGGCGCTAGAAGTGCTGAAAGCAAGCACCACGTGTCCTGGCTCCAGAACTTCGCATTCGACATCGCCGAAACCGCCGATATCGCACAGGATATTCAGGCAACCTCGCACCCGCTGCTCGTCAAGACTCTCATCGACTTGCATACCGCTCTCCTTTCGCGTGTGTACTACCTATGCGCGTACGTGCGTACTACCTATATATGAATAGCCAACGCCCTTGCGCCTCGAGCTGCCCTCACTTGATCATCATGCGGAACTTTTTTCTACATTTTCCTGAATATGGGTCATATTTCAACAAAATTGACAATGTCAAGCTTAATCCATAAGCCTATTCTATCGTTGTCACTATTATGAATATTTCTGCGCTTATATAAATAAAGTTATAGTTTCTATTCTTTTCGTCATTATCGTTTTTCCGTGGCAACATTTGGACGCTTTTTTGCGGTCCAATAGTCATCTCTTATTTCAGAAAATAATAAATCACCAGCTCAAATGCTTATTAGAATAATCAAATAGGATTCACTTATCGATTCCTTCAATCTATGCACAAGGCTGCCTATTAGACGCACCTAGCAAACGGGTACACAATATCCCCATAAGCAAGGCCGCGCCGAACCAAACGGATTGGCAAGGTCTGAGGTAAGTGCTTAGATAATCCTGAAGGAGGGTTAATATGAGCAAATTGTCCAAAGAGCAGTTTGATGCGTATCTCCAGCAGATCCGCGAGTTGGCCGAGGGCCCGTTCGAGGAGATGCAGCCGGAGATTGAGGTAACCAACGTCTTCCCGGAGGAGTTCTATGAGCTCGCCAAGAAGAACGACCTCTATCGCTTCGCTCTGCCCGCGCAGTACGGCGGCTGGGATCTTTCCGAGCTTGAGATTCTGCGTGTCCAGGAGGAGTTCTCCCGCGGCCCCGGCGGCATGCGCATGCACCTGCACTACGCAGCTGACCTGAACTGGCGCATCCTCGACGATTACGGTTCGGATGAGCTCAAGGCCCAGTACATGGACAAGTTCCAGGACAAGACCATCTTCACCTGCTTTGCTCTGACCGAGCAGTCCGGCGGCACCGGTGCTGACATTCACACCACCGCTGAGAAGGACGAGAACGGCGACTACATCCTCAACGGCGAGAAGTGGCTCATCTCTCACACCGACTGCTGCGAGTTCGCATACGTCATCGCTGTGACCGACCCCACCAAGACCGGCGACGAGCGCCTCTCCGCATTCTTCGTCCCCGTTGACACCCCGGGCTATGAAGTCACCCCGATGCCTCATATGATGGGTGCTCGCGGCGCTGCTCACACCGGCCTCAAGTTCACCAACATGAAGCTCGACAAGAAGTATCTGCTTGGCGAAGAGGGTCAGGGCATGGAAATTGCTATCCACTCCCTCTCCGTCTCCCGTGCACACATCGCAGCTTCCAACCTCGGCATGTGCCAGCGCATGCTCGAGATGGCTCTCGCACGCGCCAACGACCGCATCACCTTCGGCAAGCCCATCGCTACTCGCCAGATGATCAAGCGCGAGATTGCTGAGATGCAGATGTACACCCATGCTCTTCGCTGCATGGTCTATGACTTCGGCCGCGAGTACGACGCCGACCCCAACGGCAAGTACATCGAGGAGAAGGCCGCTATGTGCAAGCTGTTCTCCATCTACTCCACCCGTATCGTCTCCGACGGCATGCTGGAGATCTTCGGTGGCGACGGCTACTTCGAGGACAGCCCCTACGGTCCGGTCGAGCGTATGTATCGCGACGCTCGCGCTATGTGGCTCGAGGAAGGCGCTCCGAACGTTCAGCGCATCACCATTGCCCGCAACTGCCAGAAGTTCGGCGGCAAGGTCGAGTATCAGCTGTAATAGGGCAACCCCCTTACATCGCGGCATCGATCGCACAAGAACAAACTCACTCATGAAAGGAGGGTTGTCTGCACGCGCGGATAACCCTCCTTTCTTCTTGCGATACGTTCCGTTGTTTTACAAGCATTCCGGTACATGCCGGATTCCAAGGAGGATACAATGCTGCCACTCAAGGGTTTGAAGGTCGTTGACCTTACCACGTTTCTCGCCACCCCCACCACCGGTCGTGTACTTGGCGAATGGGGCGCAGACGTTATCAAGGTAGAAGCATTCAAAGGCGACCCCTGCCGCACCAATCAGGCCGTCGTCTTCGGCATGCCGTCCAGCGACGAGGAAAACCTCGCATTCGACATGGCAAACTTCCATAAGCGCTTCGTCGCGTTGAACCTCAAGAGCGAAAAGGGTCTCGAGGTCATGATGAAGCTTCTCTCCGAAGCAGACGTCTTCATCACCAACACACGCACGAAATCCCTCGCCAAGATGGGTCTTGACTGGGAAAGCCTGCATGAGAAGTTCCCGCGCCTGATCATGGGCCACGGCATCGGCTATGGCAAGAAGGGCGACGAAAAAGACGCTGCCGGCTTCGACGTGACCTGCTACATGGGTCGCGGCGGCGTTTTCGGCACCACCGTCAACAAGGGCGACGCCCCTATGATCCCCACCAACGGCTACGGCGATTTCCAGTGCTCGCTCTTCCTTGCTTCGGTATCCTCGCCGCCGTTATCGGCCGTGAGCAAGTGGCGTTGGCGACTACGTAACCTGCTCGCTGCAGCACGCAGGCATCTACGCGCCACGGGTGTGGTTTCCGCCCAGTACGGCAACCCCTATCCCAAAGTTGCTCGAGTCAACAACCCCTCAACAACGTCTTCCATTCCAAAGAGACAAGTGGAAGCTCGTGTCTGCCTGAATACGACCGCGACTGGCCGCGCGTCATGCACCTCATCGGCCGCGACGACCTGGCCGAGCATCCTGACTACTCCGTCTGCCAGACCGTCAACGACAAGGGTCTCGCGCCTGAGGTCGTCAAGATTCTCGACGAAGGATTCGCTCAGTTCACGCGCGAAGAGCTGCTGAAGATGTTCTCCGAAAACGACATGCCCTGCGAGCCCGCGCAGACTCCGCTCGACATTTACGAAGATGAGAACGCCCTGGTGAACGAATATATAAGCAGGTTCCTTCCCGCCGGCGGCGGTGGTGCCTCACCGCTCCGGCAGTTCGACTTCCGAGACCGCAGCTTCGCGCCTACCGACGTTGGCCTGCTACCGAGGATGTCATGAAAGAACTCGGCTACACCGACGAACATCAAGGCCGCCATGGAAGTCGGTGCTGTCAGCGCGCTACCGACCTGGCTGTTCTGCAGGGCAAGGCATAAACCGCCCGCGCAGACGCGCTTGAAGCTCCACACCGAAGGAAGGGGTTTTGCCCCTTCCTTCTTTCCACACGCATGCCAGAGGGGATTGTTCGCATGATTACCGATCTGAAAATCAACGAAGAGGAAAAGCAGCGTTACTACAAAAAAGGCTACTGGACGAAAGACACCATAGCCGACGTATGGATCGAGCAAGTAAAAGCATGCGGCAACAAGCTTTACGTGAAAGACGACCAAGGCACCTCGCTCACCTATGAAGAATGCGACAACATCGCCGCGCGCTTGGCATCATGGCTCGTGGCAAGCGGCGTCAAGCCCGGCGATGTTGTGACATTCCAGCTTCCCACATGGGCGGAGTTCTGCCCCATATACCTTGCAATCGCACGCATAGGCGCCGTCATGCATCCTTTGGCGCGCAATTACAGCACTGCCGACATCGTCTATGCAATGAACACTGTGGGTGCGCGCGCATTCATTTGTCCTTCCCGGCATAAGACCACCGACCATGAGCAGTATGCCGAAGACGCCCTTGCGCTCGTCGACACCCTCTCTGAGGAGCGCATTCTCATCGTTGACACCAAGCAGCCTTCGCGCAAGCACTTCACCACTTATTCCGACGTGGTCAAAAGCCACGAACCGCTCGCATACAGCACTCCCGCAATAACCGCCGACGACGTTGCCTGCATTCTTTCCACAAGCGGGACCACAGGAAAACCAAAGCAGGTGCTTCTCACGCACAACAGCATCCTGTTCTCGGAGCGCGCCTTCGTTAAAGGATTGAACGTGACTGGAGAAGACATCATGTTCATGCCCTCTCCCCTCAATCATGCAACGGGTTTCTTCCACGGTCTCATCTCGCCCATGATCTTGGGAGGAAGCGCCGTCCTGCAACAAGACTTCAGAGCCGCGCGGGCAGTGGAAATCATCAACGAAACGGGCGCGACATGGTCTATGGGAGCAACGCCGTTTATCTACGACGTCCTCAATTCGCTTGAAGAAACAGGAGAGGAAATCCCCACGCTCAGACTCTTCCTTTCAGGCGGCGCTCCTCTTCCAAGCTCGCTTACCGAGCGAGCTGCACGGCACGGCATCATGCTGTGCGAATGCTACGGGTCGACCGAAAGCTGCCCGCACGCCTACGTACCGCCTCAAAAATGTGCAGAATGGAACGGTTCGTTTTCCGGCATAGCGCTTGAAGGCATTGAAGTGCGCGTTGTGGACGAAAATCGTCACGAAGTTCCGCACGGCGTGCAAGGAGAGGAGGCAAGCCGCGGACCCCATCAATTCGTCGGATACCTGAACAATCCCGAGGAAACCGCCACAGCGCTCGATGACGACGGCTGGTTTTACAGCGGAGAACTATGCGTCATGGACGACGAGGGTCGCATTCGCATCAACGGTCGTAAAAAAGAGATTATCATCCGCGGCGGCGAGAACATATCCACCCGCGAAGTGGACAACGCCGTCGATGGCTGGGGGGACATCGCAGACCACGCGACCATCGGTGTGCCCGATAGCCGCCTCGGCGAGCGCATATGCCTGTTCGCCGTTCCTAAACCTGGCATAGACCACGAGCTCTGCCTGCACGAACTGACGGAATACCTCGCGGAAAAAGGAGTTTCCAAAAGACTGTGGCCGGAACGCATCGAGGAGATAGACGCCATCCCGCATACAGCCACAGGCAAGGTCAAACGCAACATGCTTGCAGACGAACTGCGCAAACGAATGGAATCAGTCGAAAATAACGCCGATAGCACCAACGATTAAGCAAGGGGAACGCGATGATCAAACAGGAGTACAGCAAAACCCGTACACGCGCCACATGGAAACCTCGCGTAACGGCGGAGGATATCCCCTTTTTCAAAGACGATGAGTCTCAGACCACCTTCATAGGTATTTCGGGTGCCACCGACGTGTATCAAACAGGCACAGGCCGCACCCTGGTTGTAGAGCTCCCCTATGCGCATCTGGAGCCAAATGCAGAAGATGCCCATCCGAAGAGAATGGAGCTCATCGACGAAGAGAATCTTCCCGAAGAAATTTCCATGACCTACCGCATCGATGGCGGGTTCAACAACAACTGCGTTTTGTTCTCGTGGTCGATCGCCCAAGACGCACCATACGAGCTCTCTTGGGTAGCGTTGAAGACCTTCACCGGCATGCAGATGAAATACGTCCTACCGAAAAAGCGCTCCCCTTTGGTGTTTGCCTTAGCGGACGAAGACGCGTTTGCCTACTGCAACAAAATCCCTTGCGAGGAATGCGCCTTCCGCTGCAAGAGCGGATTCATGATTTACGCCTGCTTCAAAGGCCTGGGTATCGTGCGCATGTCGATGGATCGCATCAGCATGCTCAATCTCGAGCAGATTAAACGCTAGCGATTCACCAGCATCGCAAAAAAAGCAGCAATTTCATTCAATTGCTGCTTTTTTAGTTTCTTAGACATTTACACGCTAATTGCCCTCGCCACCGCATACGTAATAATGTGACATCTTTTGCAACAGATTCCATCTTTCGACCATCGCTTTATATAAATCAAGCAACTTAGACGAACATTCAGCCAGTAATGCAAACCTATTTCTTTTTTGAATAGAGCAACGTTTTTTCTCCGTTTTAACGGAATTAGATTTGCAAGCGCGCCACTCGGATAATACAGGCAGGAGCCAAACGGTTCTAAAGGATGACAGATAAAGGAGGTTTAGATGAATCCTAACGCCAAGATTACCGATGAGCAGTTTGAGGCATATCTCAAGCAGGTCCGTGAATTGGTCGAAGGCCCCTTCGACGAAATGCAGAGAGATCGAAGTCACCAACACGTTCCTGAGGAGTTCTACGAACTCGCCAAGAAAACGATCTCTATCGCTTCTATCTTCCCTCTGAGTACGGCGGATGGGACCTCAACGAGCTCGAAATCCTGCGTGTTCAGGAAGAGTTCTCCGTGGCCCTGGCGGAATGCGCATGCATCTCCATCATGCCGCCGACATGAACTGGCGTATCCTTGACGACTACGGCAAGCCGGAGCTCAAGGCAAAATACATGGACAAGTTCCAGGACAAGACCATCTACTGCAACTTCGCCATCACCGAGCAGAACGGTGGCACCGGTGCTGACCTTCACACCACCGCCCTGAAGGACGAAAACGGCAACTATGTCCTCAACGGCGAGAAGTGGCTCATTTCTCACACCGACTGCTCCGACTTCACCTACGTCATCGCAGTTACCGATCCGGAGAAGTCCGGCGACGAACGTCTCTCCGCATTTTTCGTCCCCAACGACGCTCCCGGCTTCGAGATCGTCCCGATGCCTCATATGATGGGCTGCAGGGGCGCTGGCCATGCAGGCCTGAAATTCACCAACCTCGTTCTCTCTCCCGAGTACCTGCTCGGCGAAGAAGGCCAGGGCATGGAGATCGCCATCCACTCTCTGTCCGTCTCTCGCGTTCACATTGCCATGTCCAACCTCGGCATGGCTCAGCGCATGCTTGAGATTTCCATCAAGCGCGCCAACGACCGTGTCACTTTCGGCAAGCCGATTGCTTCCCGCCAAATGATTAAGGCCAAAATCGCTGACATGCAGATGATGGTTCACGTTCTTCGCACCGCCATCTACGACTTCGCTCGCGACTTCGACATCGACCCCCGCAACGAGTACATCACCGAGAAGGCGGCTATCTGCAAGCTCTTCTCCATCCAGACCGTCAAGCTCGTCTCCGACGAAATGCTGGAGATCTTCGGTGGCGACGGTTACTTCGAAGATTCCCCGTATGGCCCGACCGAGCGTCTGTATCGCGACTGCCGCGCCATGTGGCTTGAAGAGGGCGCTCCTTGCGTCCAGCGCATCACCATCGCCCGTGAGACCCAGAACCACGGCGGCGTTATCAAGTACAACTTCTAATCCGCATTGCTGTTCATTACCATCCTTTAGAGCCTAAGTGCTTACCTCATGCTTATGCAGAAGGACCGCCTCCATGGCGGTCCTTCTGCATGTCAGACATTATGGACCAGCCATCAAGCGCAAAACCCTGACACTAATCACAACCTAAGCAACAACGCCAAAAGAGACCACCGTCTTACACATTCAGCACGAAGTCCTCAAGAATGACTTTTTATCCCCATGACGAACCCCGTTCTGTGCAGTATCGTGTAAGCACAGCACGCTAACTGGAGGCGCCATGAACCTCTCGCAGCTCTATTATTTTCGACAACTTGCCGAACTGCAGCATTACACGCAAGCAGCTCAAGAGCTCTATATTACGCAGCCCGCACTTTCGAATTCCATTTCTCATCTTGAAAAAGAGCTCGGCATACCCCTTTTCGAGCGCGATGGACGCACTGTAAAACTAACTCGATACGGTAAAGAGTTTTACGAATACACGGTAGAATCGCTTAACGCACTCGAAAAGGGCGTCGCCCTTGCGCGCGAACATGCCGGCTCGCCCCTTGGCAGTATCGACATCGGGACAATCTACACCATTCAAGGCGATTACCTGCCGGAGCTCATCAAAGCCTATCGCAATCAGTATGGCCAGAGTATCGAATTCAACGTCTATCAGGGATTAACCACGCCCTTAATTGAAGACCTTGAAAATGACCGCTACGAAGTAGTTTTTACAGCGTACGTCCCCAACAAACCACATCTGACTTTCACCCCCGTGCTCAGTCAAAAGCTCGTCGCCATCATGCATAAATCCAATAAGTTAGCATGGAGCAACAGTCTTAGCCTAGAAGACCTCCAGGAGGCAGAAAGCATCGTAACCTACCCGCCCGATACGCCTATTGGCTCAGAAGTCAGCAAGCTGCTCAAAACACACGGAGTAACTGCCACCGATGCTTGCTGCAACGACGAAATAACCCTGGGAAGCATGGTTGACAGCAAACCAGAAGCAATAGGCATAACCCTCAAAACCATCGGACTCGCGCCGTTTCGCAACCTTATATCCAAGCAGATAACCGAAGTCGAAGACGATTTCCATCCCGTGTACATGGTCTATAAAACAGGCGCATACAAAACCCGCGCTGTAGAAAACTTCATCGACTTCGTAAGGTCTTTCAAGTGGAAAACAGGCTAACTTTCCAGCAAGACGCAAAATGAGGAGACATCATGAAAAGCTGCCCTTCATTTTAAAGGGCAGCTTTTCATATCGAATTCAACTTTTCCTTTTGCGGACATCTCACCATGTAGAGACGACCCACGATGCTCGTTACGGCGTAGAATCACAGTTTGACTGACCACAACGAAGGACGACATCTTCAGGAACAGGAAACTTCAGCGCAAAATCAATGAAACTCTCGAGAGCCCTGTTCTGGAACTCCTCTTTTTTGTAAACCATATACACGTGATGAAAATCACGTGGAACCTCACGCTCGTCAATTGCCACGATGTCGATTCTATCCAGAAACGGCTTCAAACCAAGCGTGTAGGTAAGCAGGGCGCACTCATGCGGATGAGCTGTAGCGAGCATCCCTCCCATGGTGATTTCATCATCGAAATCCTGA
>JBKTHK010000015.1:0-35223 GCA_047240885.1 Slackia sp.
TTGCCGGAGTCATCATTTTGCTCCTTGTCATTCTCATCGC
The DNA here is from genome assembly GCA_047240885.1 of Slackia sp. GTDB lineage: Bacteria > Actinomycetota > Coriobacteriia > Coriobacteriales > Eggerthellaceae > Slackia. The sequence goes on from JBKTHK010000015.1 coordinate 41, forward strand.
GGTCATCGCGAACGGAATGGGCCGCGCGGAGACGACCGACAACCAGCCCGCCCCCATGAACGTTACGGGCCTGCCCGGCTCCTCTACGACGCAGTCGGAGCAGACAGATTCCCAGCAGCAAGACGAATCGTCGGAGGATTCTTCGCAAAGCCAGGACGAGGGCAAGCAATCCTCTTCCGACACGCAGGTCGCTCCCACCAAGACGGTTATGGCGTACGAGATTCCCGACGGCGTAACCACGTACATGGAGGTCTACGTGGACGGGAAATACGTCGATGGCGGCGACATAACGGGTCCTAAAACGCAGTCTTACGATGTGACGGGCACGTTCGAATTCGTCGTCGTTCCGCCCGACGGGGTCAAGCTTACCCAGGATGGCACGGAGGTTGCCCTCGATGCCAACTCTGGCGGCGTGGCGAAGGTCTCGGTCGACTTTGCTGACGTTCTTGCCAAATGGCAAGAAGAGCATCCCGACGCTGCGGCTTCCTCGTAGGAGAGATGTCCGCACTCATTGACGATATGAGCGTGCAAGGGCTGCAACGCGTGGCGGCCCTGTGCTTTCCGAACAGCTCGAACAGACCTCGTCTTCGAGCGCATTATTCACGAGAAAGGTATTTTGATGGCGAAAGAATCAAGCTTCGATGTCGTTTCCACCGTTGACATGCAGGAGGTGGACAACGCTTTCGGTCAGGCAAAGCGTGAGCTCACTACGCGCTACGACCTGAAAGACTCGGGCGCTGAAATCTCTTTGGACAAGGCGGGACGCAAGTTCACTGTATCCGCTCCGAGCGATTTCGTCGCCAAGCAGGTCATCGACGTGCTGGGCACCAAACTCATCCGCCGAGGAATAGACCTCGCTTCGGTGAAATGGGGCGACCCTGTTCCCGCTGCAGGTCAAAGCGTTCGTCAGACGGCAGATATCGTCGAGGGTATCGACAAGGAGACTGCAGGCAAGATCAACAAGGATATCAAGGCTCAGAAACTCAAGGTCAAAGTGACTATAGAGGGCGATAAGCTGCGCGTGAGCTCTGCTTCGAGGGATGCGCTGCAGGAGGTCATCGCCTTTTTGAAGGGGCAGGATTACGGCCAGCCGCTTCAGTATGTGAACTATCGCTAGCAAGGAGTGCTTTCGTGACTAATATCGACGTCACAGCGGCGCATTGCGCAGACGGAGGGAGTGCCGCTCCCTCCGTCTGTTTCGTTACGCTGGGCTGTGCGAAAAATGAAGTAGACAGTGCCGAAATGACCAAAAAGGTCCAGGCGGCCGGTTTTCTCGTGGTTGATGATGCCTCCGAGGCCGATGCCGTGGTGGTCAATACCTGTTCGTTTATTCAGGCGGCCACCGAGGAGAGCATCGATGTCATCTTCGAGATTTGCGGTCTTGACAACTTCTCGTCCGGCAGCGCCAAGCTGATCGTGGCGGGCTGTATGCCCGCCCGCTACGGCGATGACCTCCAAGACGAGCTGCAGGAAGCCCAGGCGTTCGTTCCGTGCAGCCGGGAAGATGACATCGTCGAGGTTCTCTGCGGTGTTTTGGGTGTTTGTCCTCAGACCCCCTCCGACGGGTTCGTCTCTCCCTATGCGGTATCCGCTGCGTCCTACGTCAAAATCAGCGACGGCTGCGACCGCTTTTGCAGCTTTTGCGCCATTCCTTATATCCGAGGCCGCTATCACAGTTTTTCCTACGAAGAGGTTCGCGCGGCCGTCGCAGAGCGCGTCGACGCGGGGGTGAGAGAGGTTACCCTTATCGCCCAGGATACGGGGCGCTGGGGCGAGGATTTCGAAAACCCCTCTACCACGGCTCGCCTACTCGACGGACTCGCTTCTGAGTTCTCCGATACGTGGTTCCGACTGATGTATATAGAGCCGCAGGGTGTCACCGACGAGCTGCTCGACGTCATTTCCGCCCATGGCAATATCTGCTCATATCTGGATGTTCCGTTGCAGCACGCTAGCGAAAGCGTGCTTCGCGCCATGAACCGCCGGGGGTCGGCGAAATCCCATCGAGAGCTTATCGAGCGCATCCGCCTTCGCGTGCCCGACATCACGTTGCGTACGACCCTTATAGCCGGCTTTCCGGGGGAGACGGAGACGGATTTCGAGGAGCTCTGCGAATTCCTCGAAGAGGTCGAATTCGATTACGTCGGCGTGTTCCCGTACTCTCGGGAGGAAGGCACCCGTGCGGCGGGTCTTCCCGGCCAAGTTGACGAAGAGGTCAAAATCGAACGCGCTCAGCGTATCAGGGATATAAGCGACGCTATTGGGGAGTCTCATGTTTCCGCACGCATCGGCAAGACCATGGACGTTTTAGTGCTCGGTCGCGAAGAGGACGGTCAGCTTTTCGGTCGCGCGATGTGTCAGGCTCCCGAAGTGGACGGCGTTGTGTATCTCGAAGAGGGCACCGTCGGGGATATCGTCAAGGTACGCATAGAAGATACGCTTGTCTACGAGATGGAAGGGGAGGTTGTCCATGGGGAATAACGCTCCTAAATCCGCCGAGTCCATCATGACTCCGGCGAACATCATCACCATGGTTCGCATCTGCCTCGTGCCCGTTTTTGTAGTTGCCATCATCAGTCCTTGGCCCGAGTGGATCGGCTTTGCGGAGCTCGACGTGTGGAAGGCATGGATTGCGGCGGGAATCTTCGTCGTGATCTCGTGTACGGATTGGCTTGACGGCTATCTGGCACGAAAGCGTAACGAGGTGACCGACTTCGGCAAGTTCATGGATCCTTTGGCAGATAAGATTCTGGTGACGGCGGCTTTGCTCGTGCTGATTGAGCTGGGGGCTTTGCCGAGCTGGGTCGTCCTGCTCATCGTGGCTCGCGAATTCATCGTCTCGGGCGTACGCATGGTAGCCGCAAGCAAGGGTGAGGTTATCGCCGCCTCGTGGTACGGCAAATTCAAGACCGTCTTTCAGATGATCGCCATCGTGCTTTTCGTGGTGAAGGAAAGCCCGGTTTTGCATGATGCCTCCGAATCAGCCTATCTTGCCGTATACGCCCTGAGCTGGTTCGTCATGCTCATCGCCCTCGTTCTTACCGTGGTCTCCATGATCGATTATGTTTCGAAGGCGCGTCATCTGATCGGGTTCAGGCCGAAGCGCACCGCGTCCGAAGATATCGTCGAAAACGAGGCGAACGTGGCCCAGCGCGTGATTGATGCGGCCCGCGAACGCTCTCTGACCTTGGCGACGGCCGAAAGCTGCACGGGCGGCCTTATCTCGGCTGCGTTGACCGATGTCCCCGGTTCTTCTGAGGCGGTGCTTGGCGGCATCGTCAGCTATGCGAACGAGGTCAAGCGCGACTCCCTCGGCGTGCCTGAGGAGGTTTTGAGCAAGCACGGAGCGGTGAGCGAGCAGACCGCGTGCGCGATGGCGAAAGGGGCGCGTGAAGCGCTCGGCGCCGATATCGCGGTTTCCGTGACGGGCATTGCAGGTCCTGGCGGTGCGGTTCCCGGTAAACCCGTCGGCACCGTATGGATTGGCGTATCGTGCGCGCAAGGCACGGCGGCCCAACTTCATCACTTCGAAGGCGATAGGGATGCCGTTCGCGCACAGACCGTCGAAGCCGCGCTTTGCGTAATGCTCGAGAAGGCGACGAATTAGAATCGAATGAGATTCCGTTTGGATTCGGGAGGGAAAATCCGCTTAAGCTCGCAAGGTGAAAGCGGATTTTCTCCGTGAAGGCGCCAAGAAAGACGTGGTTAGATAATGCGCAGTCATTCGCAATGTTTCGCCATGGATGATTGACACAAGAACAAATGTTCGCAATAATAAGGCGGTCTCAACATCATGCGGTCGCAAGGCCGAACCAAGGAGCGGCAATGAACCAAGATTTAGAAAAATCGCTGAAGCTCACCACCGACCAGATCGAGCATAAATTCGGCAAAGGCTCCATCATGAAGCTGGGGGAAGGGGGCCAGAACCTTGAGGTGGGCGTCATACCTACGGGCGCTCTTCCTCTTGATGCGGCGCTTGGCATGGGCGGCGTCCCTCGCGGGCGTATCGTCGAGATTTACGGCCCTGAATCAAGCGGTAAAACCACGCTTGCCCTTCAGATTCTCGCCGAGGCTCAGGCGCTCGGCGGCGTCGTCGCCTTCATCGACGCCGAGCATGCACTCGATCCCACCTATGCGGCCCGTCTTGGGGTTGACATAGACGAAGTCCTCATTTCCCAGCCCGATACAGGAGAGCAGGCGCTTGAAACGCGACATGCTCGTGCGCTCCAACGCCATCGACGCCATTGTCATAGACAGCGTTGCGGCCCTGTTCCCGTGCCGAAATCGAGGGAGAAATCGGAGACAGCAGCGTGGGTCTGCAGGCTCGTCTTATGTCGCAGGCTCTTCGAAAGCTCGCAGGGTCTCTTTCGAAGTCGAACACGACCTGCATCTTCATCAATCAGCTGCGTGAGAAAATCGGCGTCATGTTCGGCAACCCCGAAACCACGACGGGCGGTCGTGCTTTGAAGTTCTTCTCGAGCGTTCGCATCGACATCCGTCGTATCGAGACGCTTAAAAACAAAGGAAACGAGCCTGTGGGCAACCGCGTTCGCGCCAAGGTCGTCAAGAACAAGGTTGCGCCGCCGTTTCGCCAGGCTGAATTCGACCTCATGTACGGAACGGGCATCTCTCGCGAAGGTTGCATCGTAGACATGGGCGTTGAGGCCGGCGTGGTGAAGAAAAGCGGCGCCTGGTACACCTACGGCGAGCAGCGTCTTGGGCAGGGCAGAGAAGCGGCAAAAGAGACCTTGCGCACCAATCCCGATCTGCGCGACGAGCTCGAGGCCCAGGTGCGCGAGCATTTCGATATTCCTAGCGCTCATTCTGGCGATTCCCAGGCCGAATAATGAGATTGCGGTCCGTCCGGCCAAGCAAGAGGTGAATCATGCCGATTATAGACGATGCATTTTTGTCGACGCTCGTGCGCGAGCCTCTTGCCCCGGCCGTGCCGGAAGAGGAGGAGAAGGCTTTTTCTCGCATTTCCCGCCTGGTGGCCTCTCGTGAGCGTTGCGCTTGCGAGCTTGAGAAGCGCCTTGTGCAAGACGGATTCTCGGAGCACGATGCACAGAGCGCCATCGCTCGCGCCGTTTCGTGCGGCATGGTAGACGATTCGTTATGCGGACATCCTCGTTCGTTCGAGGGTGTCCCAGGGCAGAGGCCGCGCGGGCATAGAGGAAGAGCTGAATCGCTGCGGCATCGACCCTCGCCGGCTTGCTGGCTGGCCAGACGAATACTTCGGCATCGACGGTGCTTCAGAGGAAGACCGTGCTTTTGACTTTCTCTGCCGCAAACCCCCTCGTTCGAAAAACGCCTATGCCGCCGCATGTCGAAAGCTCGCCGCCCGCGGCTATTCGCCGGATGTGGTCTTCGCTGCGGCACGGCGCTATGCGAAACATGAAGGAGTTTTTTGAGGAACTGGGCGCGTTCTTTGACGTGTCGGTGTATCATAGGGAAAGCTTGAGTGTATTCGCATCGAATGTCCGATGCTTTTCGATATAAACAATCGCATATGCATGCTTTTGTCGTTCCATGCGCTTCGCTCATGCCAGGTGTTTATGCCCGGCTTTTTTTATTTCCGGTACACCGATATATGGTTTTGTCTAAAAGAACAAGAAAGGGGAAGCCGATGCCCGAAATGCTATGGCTTATCGTCGTCGCCGTTGTTGGCGTCGCCGTCGGTTTCGTTATCTCCCGCTACCTCGTCAACGCTTCGAGCAAAAAGGCCGCTGAAGAGGCCGAGCAGCTTGTCAGCGATGCGAAACGCCAGGCTGAAACGTTGCGTCGCGAAGCGGTCGTCGAAGCGAAAGACGAAGTCCTCAAGATGAAGCAGGAGGCTCAGGCCGAAAACAAAGAGCGTATGCGCGAGGTCCGCAACGCTGAGAACCGCATCAACCAGCGCGAGGAATCCCTCGATCGTCGCGTCGAATCCCTCGATGCTCGCGAGCATCAGCTCTCTTCCATGCAGGGACAGGTCGAGCGTCGCGAGCGCGACCTCAAAAGCGCTATGCAGGAGGTCAACGTTCAGCTCGAGCGTGTTGCCGGCATGACTCCCGATGAGGCGAAGCGAGAGCTTCTCGACAGTCTTCGCGACGAGGTTACCCACGAAAGTGCCGCCATCATCCGCGAGGCTGAACAGCGCACGAAGCTCGAGGCCGACAAAAAGTCTCGCGAGATTTTGAGCCTTGCCATCCAGCGCGTTGCTGCCGATCATTCTGCTGAAACAACGGTGAAGACCATCCATATCCCTTCGGACGACCTCAAGGGCCGCATCATCGGACGCGAAGGTCGAAATATCCGCTCGTTCGAGCAGCTCACCGGCGTCAATCTTTTGATTGACGACACCCCCGAGTGCGTCACCATCTCTTGCTTCGACCCCGTTCGCCGCGAGGTCGGTCGCGTCACCATGGAGAACCTCATCGCAGACGGCCGTATCCATCCTGCGCGTATCGAGGAGATGTACGCCAAAGCGGAAAAGCAGGTAACCAGCAGGTTCAGGAGGCTGGAGAGCAGGCTACCTTCGATGTGGGCATTCATGACCTGCATCCTGAGCTTGTCCGTCGCTTGCGCTTCCGCACGTCGTTCGGGCAGAACGTCTTGAACCACTCTCTCGAGGTGGCCTATCTCTGCGGCGTTATGGCCGCCGAGCTCGGCCTCGACCCGGTTCCCGCCAAGCGCGCAGGTTTGCTCCACGACCTCGGCAAGGCGATCGACCACGAAATCGAAGGTCCTCATGCCGTCATCGGCGCCGACCTTGCTCGTCGTTTCGGGGAAAAGCCTGAAATCGTGCACGCTATCGAGGCCCATCATGCCGACGTCGAGCCCAACAGTGTTCTCGATGTCTTGGTTCAGGCGGCCGACGCCGTTTCTGCCGCCCGCCCCGGGGCTCGCAAAGAAAGCCTCGAGAGCTACATCAAGCGCCTTGAGAAGTTCGAGGAAATCGCCAATGCTCACAAAGGCGTCGAGCGCACGTACGCCATGCAAGCTGGTCGTGAGATTCGCGTCATGGTCGTTCCCGATCAGGTCGACGAAGCTGCGGCTGTCGTCCTTGCGCACGATATCGCGAAGCAGATCGAGGACGAGATGCAGTACCCCGGCCAGGTAAAGGTCGTTGTCATTCGCGAAAGCCGCGCGGTGGATTACGCGAAATAATCTTGCTGCAAGAGCGCGTCTGCTTCGGCGGGCGCGCTTTTTTATTAGCGAAGGTCGCGGCAGGATGGGAGAAGTTGCGGCGGGTTGAATCCTGTCTTTTGGGGCAACGAGAAAAAGGTGGGCATCGGATGGTTGAAAACGACTGGCGGCGTTTGTCGAGCGCGTCACTTCGAAATCGCTTTTCGGGTGGAAAGCGACCTCGGACACGGCTTCGTCAGACTCCGTTTCCGAGGCCGAAAGACGTCAGGCGAAGCAGGATATTCGCTGCGTCGAGGATGCCGTCATAGAAATGCTTCGCAACGCACGCGATGCCCACGCCCGTTCCATCTTCCTCGCTACGAGCAAAAGCGGGTCGCTTCGCCGCATTGTCATGATTGACGATGGCGACGGTCTGCCTGCGGATATGCGTGATGCGATTTTCGAGCCGCGCGTCACGTCGAAGCTCGATTCCTTCAGCTCGGATAACTGGGGCGTGCACGGCCGCGGCATGGCGTTGTATTCCATCAAGGAGAATTCCGAAGAGGCACGCGTTGTAGCTTCGATGGAGCAGGGTGGGACGGCTTTTTCCGTCGTGTTTGACACCGCTTCGGTGCGCGAGCGGAAAGACCAGAGCACGCCGCCTCTTCTTGCTCGGGGCGAAGACGGCCTCTGGACGTTTGCTTCAGGGCCTCATAACATCGTGCGATGCGTTGCCGAGTTCTCTCTTTCGACGCAGGGTGCGTGCACGGTCTTCTGCGGTAGCGCGGTCGAAATCGCCGCGACCATGTATGCGTACGGAGAGCGATTTGCTCGATCTCCCGTGGCTGAGGGGCTTGCGCTCCAGGACGCCCCCGTTTCGAAGAGGCTTTCGCTGTGCTTCGATGCGGAATCCCTTGCGGAAAGCGCTCGGTCGATCGGCCTCGATATTTCTCTGCGTAGCGCCTATCGGATACTGCAGGGCGAGATTTTTCCGCTCGATCCCTACCTTGCAACGCTTTCGAAGGAGCAAGAAGGCCGCTCTCTTGAAAAGAAGGGCTCCGCTATGGACCTTTCGCAAGACTTTCGCGGGCTTAAGATCGCCGAAGAGGACATGGGGGAGTTCAAACATTCCCTTTGTCAGGCTTGGAAGACGCTGGCCGAAGCCTATTTTCTCGAATCGGACATCGAGCCCTCTGTGCGGATTTCACGCGATGGATTGTATGTGACGTTTCCTGTACGCAAGCAGCTGTAGTACAATGACTTTTCGCGACTACAAGATCGCAAGGCATGCCAATAGGCTCATCAAACACACCTTAAACATCGTATCGAAGGACTAACATGCCTCTGGAAAACGAGAAGCCTCAGATAGGCTGTTTGAAAGTTTCATCGAAATCATCCGCCGCTTCGGTCGCCGGGGCGATTGCGGGCATGATAAAAGACGGCTCGTGCGTCGAAATCCAGTCGGTCGGTGCGGGCGCGGTCAATCAGGCGGTGAAGGCCATAGCCATTTCCCGCGGCTTTCTTTCTCCCGTTGGCATCGAAATCGTTTGCGTGCCTTCTTTTGCCAACATTGTCATTGACGGAGAGTATCGCACGGCCATTCGCTTCAGCGTCGAGCCTCGTTCCTGACGCGTTCTTGTTTCTGCGCCGGCGATGCTCGTTTATAGAGGGGCTGCGCGCCTCTTGAAAAGGAGCTCTTATGTCCATGCTTTCCCAAAAGACATTTTGCCTGTATACGTACGGCTGCCAGATGAACGAGCATGATTCTGAACGCATCGCCGGCATGCTCGAATCGCACGGGGCGGTGCAGGTCTCTTCGGTGGAGCAAGCAGAAATCGCCATCTTCGTAACTTGCTGCATTCGCGAGGCAGCGGATGTTCGCCTCATGGGCCAGGTCGCATCCATTAAAAACATTCCCCTTCCGCAGGGAAGCGAGCTTTCGAAGCGTATCGTATGCATCGGCGGATGCATCGGGCAGCGCGATGCCGAAAAGCTCCCCGAGGCGCTTCCTCATGTCGATGTCGTGTTCGGAACTCAGAATATCGAGCATCTCGTATCCTTGATTGAAGCGGCCATCATCCAAGGAGGCCACCAGGTCGAGGTGCTGGATTCTTCCACGTCATTTTCCACCGACCTTCCATCGAAGCGCGTGCATCCTTGGTCGGCAGTTGCCGATCACGGTGGGCTGCAATAATTTCTGCACATACCGCATCGTGCCATATGTGCGCGGACGCGAGCGTTCTCGTACGCTCGAAGACGTGGTCGAAGAGGCGCGGCCTTGTCGCGGATGGCGTGAAGGAAATCACTCTTCGGTCAGAACGTCAATTGTGCCGTCGCGACCTGTACGGCGAGCCTCGCTTCGCGGACGTTCTGCGTGGCGTGGCGGAAACGGGCGTGGAGCGTTCGCTTCGCAACGTCGCATCCGAAGGATTTGACGCGAGGTCATAGAGCTCTACGGCTCCCTTGGCAACCTCATGCCGTCTCTTCATCTGCCGGTTCAGTCGGGAAGCGATGCGATACTCAAGGCCATGAACCGTCGCTACACCGCCGAGCATTACCTTGGGCTTATTGAAGAAGTTCGCAAGGTCAATCCTGACATCTCGCTTTCGACCGACATCATCGTGGGCTTTCCCGGGGAAACAGAAGAGGATTTCCAGGCGACCTATGATCTGGTCGAACGCGTAGGGTATTCGCAAGTCTTCACGTTTATCTACTCGCGACGAGAGGGCACGCCGGCCGCTTCTATGCAAGACGATACGCCGTACGAGGTTATACAGCGCAGGTTCGACTCCCTGGTCGACCTTGTTCAGGAGAACGCTTTCGCTCAGAATCAGAGGTTCGTGGGAAGAACCGTCGACGTGCTTGTGGAGGGCGCTTCGAAGCGCGATGAGCGCATTTTGGCCGGTCATAGCCCGCATAATATCACCGTGCACGCGCCGCTTCCCGAAGGGGTGCGTATCGACGATATCGCAGGAACCGTTGTTCCTGTTCGCATCGATGCGGCAAAGGCATGGTATCTTTCCGGGGCGATGCTGCGTGACTAATCCCGAATACGCCCTCCCGCTCGAGCGACCCGTCGTCTGCGTCGTCGGTCCGACGGCTTCGGGGAAAACGGACGTTGCGCAGGAGATGGCCCTGCGCCTCGGCGCTTCGGTCATCTCGGCCGACTCCATGCAGATTTATCGCGGCATGGATATAGGAACGGGGAAGATTCTTTCTGCCGATCGCAAGGTCGTGCATTACGGCATTGACATCTGCGATCCAGGCGAGGCGTATTCCGCCGCTTTGTTTCAGCGGTATGCGCGCGAGCTGTTCGAGAGGGCCGATCGCGCAGGGATGACCAGCGTTCTGGCGGGCGGCACGGGGCTGTATGTCCGAGCCGCAATCGACGATTACAACTTCCCTTATGGCGAGCAGGTCGAAAACCCGGTTCGAACGGCGTATCAGCGTTTCCTCGAAGAGCATGGAGCGCAGGCTCTCTGGGAAGAGCTCGCCAAGATCGACGCCGAGAGTGCGGGCCTTATCCATCCTAACAACACACGTCGCGTCATACGTGCCTTCGAGATGATCGAGCTCGAAGGCACGACATACGCCCGCCAGCATGAGGGGTTCTCTCATATGGCTCAATTCGTGCCCGCGGTTTTCGTCGGATTAGCGGTTGATCCCGATATTTTGAAACGCCGTATCGACGTGCGCGTCGATGCAATGGTCGAACGTGGGCTTGTCGAGGAGGTCGAATTCTTGCTATCGCAGGGTTTCGAATCCGCACTCACCGCGCGCGAGGCCATAGGGTACAAAGAAATCGTTGCTGCACTGCGAGGGGAGTGCACGCTTGATGCGGCGATCGACGAGATAAAGCTTGCCACGCGCCGCTACGCGAAGCGCCAGCGAACCTGGTGGCGCAAGGATGGTCGCATTGCATGGATCGACGCCGACGATGCCGATGTTTCTCGAATTACTGACGAGGCGATGGCGCTTCTGGACTCGCACGAGGGCTGACGAGAGGCTTTCGTGTCGTTTCGGGGCCTTGAACGATCGCCCCATCATGACGAAGGCGATATTTCATTGATGACCGGAGGAGGACCTGTGTCGTTTGCTGATATGTCTCAAGAAAGTTTTACGGGCGACGCTGAACGGGCCGTTCTTGTCGGCATTGATTACAAAGACGCTCCCGAATCGCTTCTCGAGTCGTCGCTTGCCGAGCTTGCGCGCCTGACCGATACGGCAGGCGAGGTTGTCGTCGCAACCGTCTCGCAGCGCCTTGACGCTCCGAATCCCCGAACATTTGTCGGGTCGGGCAAGGCGGAGGAAATTGCCGATTTGTGCCGCTCTTTCGCAGCGGATGTCGTCATCTTCGATGAAGAGCTGACCCCGTCGCAGCAGAGCAACCTCGAAAAGGCCATGCCGCGCGATGTCAAGGTGATTGACCGTACGGCGCTCATTCTCGATATCTTCGCGCTTCATGCCACCACGAAAGAGGGCAGGCTGCAGGTTCGCCTTGCGCAGAACCAATATCTTCTTCCTCGCCTTCGCGGCATGTGGGCACACCTTGCGAGCAATCGCATGGGTGGCGGCGTCGGGTCTCGATTCGGCGAGGGCGAAAGCCAGCTTGAGGTCGATCGCCGCATGGTTCGCAAGCGCATAACGTCCATTCGCCGCGAGCTTGAACAGGTGTCTCGCATGCGTCAAACGCAACGCAGTGCCCGATACGCATCAGGCGTTTTCAAAGTCGCTGAAGCGGGCTACACCAACGCCGGCAAATCGAGCCTGCTCAACCGGCTTTCGGGTTCCGACGTCCTCAGCTACGACAAGCTGTTCGCAACGCTTGATTCCACCACTCGCAAGCTCGTTCTTCCCGAAGGCAGGGAGGTTACGCTTACGGACACGGTTGGGTTCATCCAGAAGCTTCCGACAACGCTCGTGGAAGCCTTCAAAAGCACGCTCGATGAGATTCGAGGCGCTGACTTGATTCTTCATGTGGTCGATGCGTCTTCCGACGAGCGAGATGCTCAGATGCGCGCCGTGGAAGACACGCTCGAACAGATCGGCGCGCAAGGTATTTCCCGCATACTCGTCTTCAACAAAATCGATCTCGTTGAGCCTTCGGTTCGTGCGGCGCTTTCTGCGCGCTTTCCTTCGGCGGTGCTTGTTTCTGCGGAAACGGGAGAGGGAGCCGATTCTCTGATAGAGGCCATTGCCCGTGCCGCTTCCGCAAGCGAAAAGGTCATGGAGGTGCTCGTGCCGTATTCGCGAGGCGATGTTGTCTCCATCGCCCATGAGCGGTGTTCGGTTCTCGCCGAGTCGTATGACGAAAGGGGCACGGCACTTACGCTGCGCGTGCCGAGCGACCTTGCGACCTCTTCGAAGGGTATGTACTTTCGGACTAAGACCCGGTTGCCTCTTTGCCGAAACGTTCGCCGTTTAAGATGAAGCACGTTTGAGATGGGAGCCCTGCAATGGGGCTCCCATCTTGTTTCAGACACGTGGCGCTAGAGTCTACGGAATACCGCGACGACCTTGCCTGCGATAATGACGTCCTCTCGCACGATGATAGGTTCCATGCTGGAGTTTTCGGGCTGAAGACGAATATGGTCGCGCTCCCTGAAGAAGCGCTTGACCGTGGCGCCGTCATCGATGACGGCAACTACGATATCTCCGTTTGTAGCGGTGGGCTGTTCTTTGACGACGACATAATCGCCGTCGTTAATGCCGATCTCCACCATGGAGTCTCCGCGTACCTTCAGAAGGAATGAGCTGGAGTCTCCGACGATTTCTGTCGGAAGGGGGATTGTCTCGGTGACGTTTTGTTCGGCGAGTATAGGAAGGCCTGCGGCGACGTTTCCTACCACAGGCAATGAGACGATATTGGAAAACTCCCCGATGCCGACGGGCGGCTCGTTTATCGTATTGGCCGGGGCGGGGGATGCATTGCGTTCTTGGCCGACGATGGTGATGCAGCGTGATTTCAGAGGATCGCGGTGGATGTACCCCTTTTCCTCGAGTGTTTTCAGGTGTACATGCACCGTGGAGGGGGAAGAAAGACCAAGCCCTACGCATATGTCGCGCACGGTGTGAGCGATGCCTGTCTCTTCGATGGTCTGCGCGATGAAATCAAGCACGGCTTTCTGCTTCTTCGTGATTTTCTTCGCGTTCTTCGCTTCTGCGGCGGTCATGACGGCTCCTTAAATATCGAACAAACGTTTGAAAAAACGTTGACACGAACTTTTGTGCGATTTATTATATATCCGAACAAAGGTTCGTTGCAAGAGTTTGGAGGATACGGTGAGCAATCGAAATGCATATACGTATGTACAGGGAACTTCCGCTTTGGAAATGCCTCGCCAGTCTCCGTCAAATCCTAACGTTATGCGTGTTGATTTTGGCAAATGCGCAGACCGGACCTCATCTGCAGCCGCCTATGAAAAGCATGCGCAATTACGTCTCCAGGTTTCCGAAGCCAATTGTTGTCGCTTTCGGGGCGAGAGGGAGTCATCTTCTTTTGCGCAAGACCTCAAATCGGCATATCTCGCGCTCGGGGTTTCTCAGGTGTATGAGGAGTTCGAACAGGGAAACGCCGCAGGGAGCACTGCATACCGCATCACGCCGCGTGTGTCATGGGGCTTTTCCTTCGCCCTTTTTGCCTTCTCTCTTTTTATTCTCTTGATCTAGTCTGCTTATTTCTTGTTCGTGCGTTTTGCTCCGATTTCGGTTTAATGTTTGGCAATCGCGCGATAGGCAACTCCTTTCGCTGCCTATTTTTGCTCGTTGATGGCTTTTCGTGTGTCTTCCGTATTGCGTGCGGGTACCATTTGCCCGTTAAAAACTACGAGAGGGGACTACCATCATGTCTGATACGACTTTGCATCACGAAGAAGGGCAGCGGGAACAATCCGCCGCCACGAAGCCCTGGTACAAGCGTCTCTCGCTTACTACCTGGATTTTATCGCGCTCGTTCTTGGCGTTTTGTGCGGTCTGGGGCTGCAACCGAACCCCGATTTTGCTGACACCTATATCAAACCTATCGGAACGGTCTTTTTGAACCTCATTAAAATGATCGTCGTTCCTTTGGTCGTATTCTCAATCATGACCGGCATTATTTCGTTGCAGGACATAAAGAAGGTTGGTGCCATTGGGGGAAAGACCGTTGCTTTCTATATGGTCACCACGGCGTTCGCCGTCGTTATCGGCTTGCTGTTTGCTAATGTTTTGCACGTTGGCGGGAACTATACGCTTCCCGCATCCGAGCTTACTTACGAGGCGAAGGAGTCTCCGTCCTTTATTGATACTCTGTCAATATTTCCCGTCGAACTTCTTCCAGCCCATGGCCGACGCCACCATGCTTCAGATTATCGTTATCGCGCTGGTCTTCGGCTTCGGCATTATCGCAGCCGGCAAAAAGGCGGAGCCTGTCGTTCGATTCGTCGAGGGCATGAACGAGGTCTGTCTCAAGGTCATGCACGGCATTATCTGCTTTGCTCCTTTCGGCGTCTTCGGTCTCATTACGCCGGTTATCGCATCGAACGGCCCTGACGTTCTGCTTCCTTTGCTGTGGCTTATCCTTGTTGCCTACCTTGCTATGGCTGCTCACCTTGTTGTGGTCTACTCCGGAATGGTTAGAGCCCTTGGGAAGATGAGCCCCATCGCGTTTTTCCGCGGCATCGCGCCCGCGTTCTTGTTCGCCTTCTCCTCGGCGAGCTCCGTTGGCACGCTTCCTATGAACATGGACTGCACGCGTAAAATGGGCGCTAGCAAGGAAATGACGAGTTTCGTCTTGCCTCTCGGTGCCACGATTAACATGGACGGTACTGCAATTTACCAAGGTGTTTGTGCTGTGTTCATCGCTCAGGTTTTCGGCATCGACCTGACCATCCAACAGCAGCTTATCATCGTGCTGACGACGGTCCTCGCCTCTATCGGCACAGCAGGCGTACCTGGTTCTGGCATGATTATGCTTGCCATGGTTCTTACCTCGGTCGGTCTGCCCGTTGAAGGTATTGCTCTCGTCGCAGGCGTCGATCGTATTCTCGACATGATGCGTACGGCCCTCAACATCACGGGCGATTCCGCATGTTGCATCTGCATCGATTCCATGGATAAGCGTAAGAGGCAGAAAAAGTCCCAGAAGGCGCAGGCATAGTGTACATTTCGTGAGATACCGAAAGACGGCTGTAAAGCCGTCTCTTTTTTGTTTGAAGGCGTGAATTTCACACCCTGCCCTGCGTTTCCGCTCTAAGCGTGTATGATAGGCGGCGCCGTATTGATTAGCCTGCCATGCGGCAGAAGGAGGATTTCATGCGTTGTCCGGCTTGTGGCCATCCAGAATCGAAGGTAGTAGACTCTCGCCCTTCCGATGAATTCAATTCCATTCGCCGTCGCCGTGAATGCCTGAAATGCGGCAGTCGCTTCACTACTTACGAACGCATGGGCGACAATCCCGTCATCGTCCTAAAGTCCGACGGTACGAGCCAGGTTTTCGACCGCGAAAAGCTCTATCGTGGTATCAGCATCGCCTGTGCAAAGCGTCCGAACATTCCCAACGAGAAGAAGTCAGAAATTATCGACCAGATTGAGGTGGAGTTGCGCAATTCAGGTCGCATGGAGATAAATTCGAAAGACCTCGGCGATATTGTTCTTGAGCATCTCAAGGGGCTCGACGACGTTGCGTATATCCGATTTGCCAGTGTATACAAGGACTTCCAAACTATCGAGGAATTCCAAGAGGCTCTGCGGGGGCTCGAGGATTAGCCAACCGTTGCGCTGAAGCGTCTTATTTTGCTTAAAGCTGATGAAAGGGTGGCTGCAGCCACCCTTTCATGTTGTTCATCACGTTACATGCATGCTAGACGAGCGCGCATGCGCTTATTGCATAGTGAAGGAGCAGAACCATGACCGATTCTTTGTCCGTATCTTTGACCGCCCTTGTCGACGGGGTCGAAATTCCGTCCTACGCGTATCCTGGCGATGCCGGCATGGATCTTCGTGCTATCGAGAGCCTCGAGATTAAGCCGTTTGAACGAGCATTGGTTTCGACTGGAATCGCCATTGCCATTCCGGAAGGATACGCCGGCTTCGTCCAGCCGCGTAGCGGCCTTGCCATCAAACAGGGTGTAACCGTTCTCAATACCCCAGGCCTCATCGATAGCCATTATCGAGGAGAGCTCAAAGTCGCTCTGATCAATCTCGATCCAAACAACGTCTTCCAGGTCAACCCGGGCGATCGCATCGCTCAGCTTGTCATCCAGAAAGTGGAACAGGTGGTTTGGAATGTGGTTTCTGCGCTCGATGAAACCGAACGAGGAAAAGGAGGCTTTGGCTCGAGCGGTGTAGCGTAAAAAGCGGAGGCTATTTTGGGGTCGGCGAATGCAAACGCATCCGCCGACTTGTTATTTTTCTGTCCCGACGAAGAAAAGCGCCAGGGTCCCCGGGCCTGAATGCGCTCCGATGACAGGGTCTACGTAGTTCACGACGAAATCGGTGACGCCGAGGCGTTCGGTTATTTCCGACTTGAGCAGCTCTACATCCTCGATGCAGTCGCCATGAGTGATGAAGACGGTTTGAGACGCTGGGTCGATGGCTGTTTTCTCCATGTGGTCGACAAGGGCTTTTATGGACTTCTTGCGTCCGCGAACTTTTTCCATCGGAACAAGAGCGCCCTTGCTGTCAACGTGAAGCACCGGCTTGATGTTGAGCATCGTGCCCGCCCAGGCGCTCGTGCGACTCACGCGTCCGCCGCGGAACAGAAACATCAGATCGTCGACGGTGAACCAGTGGCACAAATGGTCTCGCGTCTGCTCGACGAAATCGCCGACCTCGTCGAGTGTTGCGCCTTCTTGCGCTTTCTTGCAGGCGAGGTATACGAGCATGCCTTGCCCACCTGACGCCGCGAACGTCTCTTCGGCTCGCAGGGTGCGCTCTGGGTATTCTCCGGAGAGCTGCTTCATGAGAAGAGCCGTTGCCTGGTAGGTTCCGGAAAGAGCGCTCGAGAAGCCCAGATAGAGAACGTCGTCTCCCTGTTCGAGAATGGCGCGCAACGTGTCTTCGGTCTCTTGCATGTTGGGAAGAGATGTGGTGATTACCTTGCCTTCTCGCATCATGGTGTAGAACTGTTTGAGGTCGGTTTTCGCCCCTTTGAGATAGCTGCGATGCTCCACTCCGTCCACCATGAATGTCAGCGGCAAAACTTCCAGACCGAATTCGTCAATCATCTCTTCGGTGAGATTGCTGGCGGAGTCGGTCACAATGCGGTAAGCCATGAATCCTCCTTCTGTTGCCTCGAGGCCGGCATATCGAGCGTGCCTTGACGGACCGCCCTCGTTTCATGTAAAACGATGGTTGACCGCGTTTCGTTTCGTAGTGTGCAGTCGGCCAGATAGGCAGGAGATAGACTTTGTGAATGGTGCCGTACGAAACTTTATCGAATACATGACGTGGAATGTCGCAATTTTCCCTATAATAGACAAATTGCGCGCAATACGCCGCGCTGTAGTGCCTGTGTGATTTGAATGAAAGGATCGGAGTACACGATGGGAAACGATTACAAGCACTCGATGAACCTGCCCAAGACAGATTTCGCCATGCGCGCGAATCTGCCCGAAAACGAGCCGAAGCGCTTGGAGAAGTGGGCCGAGCAGGATATCTATCATCGCGTTTTGGAGAAGAACAAAGATGGCGAGCCGTTCATCCTGCATGACGGCCCTCCGTATGCGAACGGTCCGATTCACATCGGCCATGCTTTCAACAAGATCCTCAAGGACTTCGTTGTCAAATCGCATGCCCAGCGCGGTTATTTCACCCCTTACATCCCGGGTTGGGACTGCCATGGCCAGCCTATCGAGCACGAGGTGGAAAAGAAGCTCGGTACCGAGAAAATGAAAGAACTTCCGCAGTCCAAAGTGCGCGAACTTTGCCGCGAATGGGCCGAGCGCTTCGTCGATGTTCAGCGTGAAGGGTTCAAACGCCTTGGCGTCAACGGCGATTGGGAGCATCCGTATCTGACGTTCCAGCCCAGCTTTGAGTCCGCCAACGTCGAAGTGTTCAAACAGATGTATCTCGACGGCGCCGTCTATCGTGGCCGCAAGCCCATTCATTGGTGCAAGCATTGCCACACCGCCTTGGCCGAGGCCGAGATCGAGTACGCCGACGAGATGTCTCCGTCTATCTATGTGAACTTCAAGCTCAACGAAGTTCCCGAGCCGTTTGTTGCCGCGGGCGTCGATGCGGACAACGCATACGTCCTGATCTGGACCACCACGCCCTGGACGCTTCCTGCGAACACGGCTGTATCCTTCGGCCCCGAAATCAAATATTGCTTCGTCGAAGCCGACGGTAAGTTCATGCTGTTTGCCCATGAAATGGTGGAGCAGGTTGCCGAGGTTGCCGGTTGGGAGAATTATCGCGTGGTCGAAGCCGACGGCGAACCCGTTATCATGAACGGTGATCAGTTCGGCGGCGTCACGTACGTGTGCCCGGTCATCCAAGACAACGTCGGACGCATCATCTGGGGTGACCACGTCACCCTCGACGCCGGCACTGGCGCGGTCCATACCGCTCCCGGCCACGGCGTGGATGACTACCTGGTGGGTCAGGAGTTCGGCATCGAGACCATTATGCCGGTCGATGACGATGGCCGCTTCACCGACTATGTGCCTCTGTTCGCCGGCCTTGACACCGATGAGGCCAATCCGAAGATCATCGAGTGGCTCAAAGAGCAGGGAACGCTCGTCGCTCACGTCGATATCAACCACAGCTACCCGCATTGCTGGCGTTGCCATCAGCCGGTCATCTTCCGCGCCACCGACCAGTGGTTCGTCTCCATGGAAAAGACCGGCCTGCGCGAGGCGGCTCTTGATCAGATTCGCAACCACGTCCAGTGGATTCCCGAATGGGGGCAGAACCGCATCGGCGCCATGGTGGCCGACCGTCCCGACTGGTGTATTTCACGCCAGCGCAGCTGGGGCGTTCCCATCCCTGTGTTCAAGTGCGCAAGCTGCGGCGAAACCGTTGCTGACGAATCCACCTTCGATGCCGTCATCGACCTCTTCAACACGGAGGGTGCCGACGCTTGGTTCACGAAGGACCCGAAGGAATATCTGCCTGCTGGTACGTGCTGCCCGAAGTGCGGCTGCGAGGACGTGCTTCCCGAGAAGGATATCCTCGATGTTTGGTGGGAGTCCGGCGTTTCCCACGTTGGCGTTTTGAAGCATCGCGCCGAGGCGGACGGCCTGCGTTGGCCTGCCGACATGTACCTTGAAGGCTCCGACCAGCATCGCGGCTGGTTCCAGAGCTCGCTCATGTGCGGCGTGGGCGCATTCGGCACCGCTCCGTACAAGAGCGTCATGTGCTGCGGTTTCACCGTCGACGAAAACGGCGAAAAGATGTCCAAGTCCAAGGGCAACGGCATCGACCCGCGCGAGGTCACCGATAAATACGGCGCCGACGTGCTGCGTCTGTGGGTTGCTTCCACGGACTATTCTGTCGATGTCTCCATTGGCGATACTATCCTACAGCGCACCTCTGATGCCTACCGTCGTTTCCGCAACACCTTCCGCTTCCTGCTCGGCAATCTCGACGGATTCGACTGGGAGCGCGATCGCGTCGATTTCGCCGACCTCAAGCCCATCGACGTATGGGCCATGCTTCGTCTGCGCGAGGTGCTTCACGAGGTCGAGCGCGGCTATGACGAATACAAGTTCCATTCCGTCTTCCGCGCGCTGTACGACTACGTCATCACCGACCTGTCTGCCGTCTACATGGACGTCATCAAGGACCGCCTGTATGCGGAGGCGCCGAACTCCGTGTCTCGCCGTGCCGCTCAGACCGTGCTCATGAACATCCTTGAGGTCATGGTTCGCGTCATGAGCCCGATTCTTTCGTTCACCTGCGACGAAGTCTGGGAGCATTACCCCGAGGCGGAGCGCAATCGCGAAGGCCGCCCCGTGAACGTTCAGCTCGCCGGCTGGCCGACTGACGCTGATTTCGCACCCGCGCTTCCCGAGGGCGAAGAGGCCCAGGCGTTCATGGATCGCTTCGATTTGCTGCTTGCTGCCCGCGATGCGGTGACCAAGGCGCTTGAGGACGCGTACCGCCAAGACGGTCAACAAGAGCCAGGAGGCTGCGCTCACTATCGCCGCGCCTGAGGCCGCTTTCGAAGTCCTTTCGTCCGCCGATGCGACTGACCTCGAAGAGCTCTTCATTGTGGCGAGCGTCGCGGTCGAGCGCGCAGAGGGCGAAGATATCGTTGTGACCGTGGAGAAGACCTCGGCGGACAAGCCCGCGTTGCTGGAATTATCGCGAGCTCGGCGGCAATGCGGCGCATCCCGACGTATGCGCGCGTTGCGGCGAAGTTCTCGAGAGCATGGGCGAATAGCACCCATGGTAGAAAGCCAACATTCTTCTTTGGCGAAAAGCGGCGGCGTCTTTGCGGGCGTCGCCGCCCTTTGGCTCGCCTTCGACCAGCTGACCAAGGCTTACTTCCAAAACGCATATACGCTCGGACAGGTTTCCGCTTCGGAGTTCGGGCTGTTCCGCTTTCGCCTCGTGCACAATACCGGTGCCGCCTGGGGCATGTTCGGCGATTCGACGTTTGCGCTCGGCGTGGTTTCCGTTATCGTCTGCATTGCGGTCGTGCTGGTTTTTCTTTTCTACGAACGGGCTTTCGGCCATCGGGCAACGGCGCTCGAGACCTGCGCTCTCTCGCTTATCGCCGCGGGGGGCGTAGGCAACGCCATCGACCGTTTCGTCAACGGATTCGTCGTCGATTTCATCGATCTGACGTTCATGGACTTTCCGGTGTTCAATATCGCCGATATCGGCGTGACCTGCGGGTTCGTTTTGCTCGTCGTAGGCTATCTGCTGGCAACGAGGCCGCCGTCTCGCAAGGAGACAACGCCGTCTTGTGATGAAGGGAAGGAGGCGCATCATGACTGATGTCGCGCGCGTCGAGGTTGCTGCGGAGTACGCAGGCATGCGTCTCGATGCCTTCATGGCCGCCGAAGGCCTGTATCCCACGCGTTCCGCCGCCGCCAAGTGCATAGCGGATGGGTGCGCTGCGCTCAACGGGCGCATTGCGCGCAAGAGCGCGACCGTCGCTGCGGGAGACGTGCTCGAATACGAAACCTACGACGACCCTCATGCCCCCGTTCTCGAGGCGGTGGAAATCCCTCTCGATATTCGCTACGAGGACGAATACCTCATGGTGATATCGAAGCAGGCAGGGCTCGTATGCCACCCGTCCGACGGGCATTTCGGCGACACGCTCGTCAACGCTCTGATTGCGCACTGCGGTCGCGAGCATCTTTGCGACGTGCAGGGCGAGCAGGACCGTCTTGGCATCGTGCACCGTCTTGACAAGGATACAAGCGGTCTTATGCTGTGCGCCAAAACCAATGAAGTCGGGCTCGCGCTCATGGAGGACATTCGAACGCGCGATGTGGACCGTCATTACCTGGCTCTCGTTCAAGGGTGGATTCCCCTTGAGACCGGCCTGGTGGATGCTCCGATTGCCCGCGGCGACCGCGACCGTCTGCGCATGAAAGTCTCCGACCGCGACAATGCGCGACCCTCCATCACGACGTTCGAGGTCAAACGCCGTTTCGAGCCCGGTAAAAATGACGACGGCTATACGTTGATCGACTGCAAGCTGTATACGGGGCGCACGCATCAGATTCGCGTGCATATGGAATACATCAAGCATCCTTGCGTGGGTGATCCGGTATATGGATGGCAGAAGAAGGACAACCTGGGGCTCGACCGCCAGTTTTTGCATTCGTATCGGCTGTCTTTCACGCATCCGATAACGGGGGAGCGTCTCGAGTTTGAAGACAGCCTGCCGCAGGATCTGCAGGAGGTCATCGACGAGCTCGAGGCTCGAGAATAGCTTCGGGTTTGCAAGCAGGAAAAGCGAGCGAAATCAGGCTCCGAGGTAAAGCTCGAGCCTGATTTGTTATGCGGACAAGACGTGCTTTTCTTCGGGGCCGTGCGCGGTCTATCCGTTCGGCTAAATCACTACGCCGTTGCAGTGATCTATTTCGTGCTGGATGATTTGTGCGGTGAAGCCCGAAAACGTTTCCACGTGCTCTTTGAACGAGAGGTCGAGGTAGCGAACGCGAACGGTGCGGAACCGCTTTGCGCTGCGGCGGCCGACGAGCGAAAGGCAGCCTTCGTCGGTTTCGTAAGGGGTCTTCGCCTCTGTAATCTCGGGATTGATCATGGCTCGTGCAGCGCTGTCGTCCATGAAGACGATGATTCGTTTGCGCTGCCCGATCATATTGGCCGCCAAACCTACGCATTCATGCGTGTGGGCTGCCAAGGTATCAAGTAAGTCGTAGGCGATCGGCAGATCTGCGGGCGTGGCCTGATCGCTCGGCTGCTGCAGGAAGAATTCGTTTTTCATAATGGGGCGGATCATCGTTTCGCTTTCCTTCGTTTGCGTGGCGGCGCCTGTGCGCAATGGTTGCGCAGCGTCGTTTCCATGGTACCATCGCCTGGTGCGCAGCGGCATGGTCTGCCGTTCGCGTGAAAAAGCTCGAGGGAAAACCGAAGGAG
Organism: Slackia sp.; assembly: GCA_047240885.1. Taxonomy (GTDB): domain Bacteria; phylum Actinomycetota; class Coriobacteriia; order Coriobacteriales; family Eggerthellaceae; genus Slackia. The sequence continues at coordinate 22,691 of JBKTHK010000015.1, forward strand.
GTGAGGCGAGTGTCGAAGAAGACGAAGCGCGCAGGTAGCGTGCCGAAGACGGGTGCTGTGTGGCATCTGTCGGCCGAAGAGGCCACGCTGGCGAAAAAGCCGCGCTACTGGCGGCTACGCATGCGGCCACGGCGCGCATGGCGATGCGAAATACAATCGCGCCAAGCAAAAGCGCGCCTGGAAAAGCGCCATCAGACAGGAAGGGACCCCGCGGGGTCCCCTCCTCGTTTCCTGCCTTTCCGTCGGAGCCTAGGAGTCCTTCTTGCATTTGCCTCTTACTCTGCTATACTGCAAAAGTTGCATTTTTACCCGCGGCTTCGCTGTCACGCACCACCTGCATGGCATCGCAGCTTCGGGCGTATTCGCAAAACGGCGCGCAACGGCCGTGTAAAGCGGGGTTATTCCGCAAGAAAGGTGGAGCACTATGGCTACCAAGCTCAGCATCAGCAAAGAGCGCACCGCAGAGCTCGTCAAGGAGTTCGGCAAGGGCGAGGGCGATTCCGGCAGCGCAGAGGTTCAGGTCGCTATCCTGTCCGAGCGCATCCGCAATCTCACCGAGCATCTCAAGACCCACAAGAAGGACAACCACACCCGTCGTGGTCTCATGATGCTCATCGGTAAGCGCCGCGGCATGTTGAAGTACATCAAGAATCGCGACATCGAAGAGTACCGCGCTCTCATCAAGAAGCTCGGTATCCGCGACAACATCTAGCCAAGCATTAAGCCCGCTCGTGCGGGCTTTTGCATATTTCGGTCGATGCGGGCAGGGGCCCGCATTGCTCGAGAGGCCCTGTGAAAAGCGCAAGGCCCGAAGAAGAAGAGAAAGAACGATACTCTATGGAAAAAATTTCGACGAGCTTCGAGCTGTACGGAAAAGAGTACCGCCTCGAAACCGGCGAGCTTGCCAAGCAGGCCACCGGTGCTGTGCTGGTCACCCAGGGCGAAACCACCTGTTTGGTGACCGCCGTCGTATCCAAGGAACAGAAGGACTACGACTTCTTTCCTCTGACGGTTGACTTCATCGAGAAGATGTACGCCGTCGGCCGCATTCCCGGCGGCTATCTGAAGCGCGAGGCGAAGCCTTCCGACAAAGGCACGCTGACCGCTCGCATGATCGACCGTCCCATTCGCCCCGGCTTTGCCGACGGCTTCAAGCAGGAAGTCCATGTCGTCGCCACTACGCTTGCGTGCGACGGCCAGAATCCGCCCGACTGCATCTGCGTCGGCGGCGCTTCTGCGGCGCTTCTGTGCGGCGGCACGCCGTTTGACGGTCCGGCTGCCTGCGTGCGCATCGCTCGCGACAAAGAAACCGGCGAATTCATCGTCAATCCCACCTATGCCGAGCAGGAGAATTCCGATCTCGAGCTCACCATCGCCGGTACCCGCGACTACATCTCCATGGTGGAGGCGGGCGCCGAAGAGGTGACCGAGGAGGACATGCTTGCTGCCATGGAATTTGGCCAGCAGGCCATCGCCGCTTTCTGCGAGAAGCAGGCGGAGTTTTTGGCCATGGTCGCTCCTGAGCCCAAGGAATACCCCGTTCATGCGGCAGATCCCTGCATCGCCGAGCGTGTCAACGCGCACTTCGACGAGATGAGCGCGGCGCTTAAGGATGCCGACAAGCTTCCCGCATGGGCAAGGTCGAAGAGCTCAAGGCCGCCATCAAGGAGAACGACTTCTCCGAAGAGGAGCGCGAGGCGTGGAAGAGCGACATCGCAGCTGCTTGCAAAGCCCTCGAGAAGCAGGCCATGCGCGCCATGGTCATCGAGACGGGCGAGCGTGCCGATGGTCGCAGTGCCGATGAAATCCGACCGCTCTATATCCGCCCGGGATATCTGCCCCGTGTCCATGGTTCCGGCCTCTTCCAGCGCGGTCAGACCCAGGCTCTGTCCGTGTGCACCCTGGGCCTTCTCAACGAGGCGCAGCGTCTTGACACCATCGATCCGCAGGAGTCCAAGCGCTACATGCACCAATACAACTTCCCGCCGTATTGCACGGGCGAAGTGGGCCGCATGGGCGCCCCCAAACGTCGTGAAATCGGTCACGGCGCTTTGGCCGAGCGAGCGATTCTGCCGATTCTGCCCTCCGAGGACGAATTCCCCTACGCCATTCGCGTGGTCTCTGAAATCCTCGAATCCAATGGCTCGTCTTCCATGGCTTCCACCTGCGGTTCTACGCTTGCTCTGATGGACGCCGGCGTGCCCATTAAGGCTCCCGTCTCCGGTATCGCCATGGGTTTGATCAAAGAGGGCGATGACGTCGTTATTCTCTCCGACATCCAGGGTCTCGAGGACTTCCTCGGCGACATGGACTTTAAGGTGTGCGGCACTGCCAACGGCATCACGGCGCTTCAGATGGACAACAAGGCCAAGGGTCTTTCCACCGAGATTCTCGGTCGTGCTCTTCAGCAGGCCAAGGAAGGCCGTGCCCATATCCTCTCCGCCATGCTCGGTGAAATCTCCGAGCCTCGCGCCGAACTGCGCGACACCGCTCCTCGCATCGAGACCATCCATATTCCGGTCGAGAAGATTCGCGAGGTTATCGGCAAAGGCGGCGAAACCATCCGCGGTATCCAGGATTCCACGGGTGCAAGTATCGAGATTCAGGAAGACGGCACGGTGCATATCGCGGCCGTCGAGCAGGAGGCCGGCCGCGCTGCAAGGGCTGCCGTCGAGGCCATCGTCAAAGAGCCTGAGGTCGGCGAGATTTACGAGGGTCAGGTCGTGGGTATCCAGACCTTCGGCGCGTTCGTCAAGCTCACGCCCTCCAAGGATGGCCTGCTGCATATATCCCGCGTGGCCAACGGCCGCGTCGGCCAGGTCGAGGATGTGCTCAACGTGGGCGATACCGTCAAGGTAGAGGTCATCGAAATCGATCCGAAGTCCGGCAAGATTTCTCTTGACCGTCTCGACAAGCCTGAGGCTCCCGAGGGCAGCGCTCCTGCGCCTGCTCGCGCTCCGCGCGGCGAGGGTCGTCGCGAGCGTTCCGATCGTCGTCCCGGTCGCGCCAATCGCGAGGCGAATTCGGGCGATGGCCGCACGCCTCGCCGCCGTCACTAGGCACTATTTGATTCAAATCGTCCATGTTTCGAGTCTTCGAGGCGCGGACGCTTGAAAAACGAAGTGGCACGTTATATTATGTCCACTTGCATGTTTTTATAGCAGTTTGTATACATGAAGGAGTCTACCGAAATGGCAGTTAAGATTCGTCTCGCCCGCCATGGCGCAAAGAAGAAGCCCATCTATCGCGTGGTCGTGGCTGATGCCCATAGCCCTCGTGACGGTCGTTATATCGAGCAGGTTGGCCGCTACAACCCCAACACCGAGCCCTCTGAGATCGCCCTTGACCTTGAGAAGGTTGAGAAGTGGATTGCAAACGGTGCTCAGCCGACCGATACCGTCAAGCGTCTCATCGAAGCCGCTAAAAAGGCTCAGTAGCAATGAACCGGGCGTCATCCGACATCGTCGCCCTGGTGCGTGAAATAGTCGATCCGCTCGTCGAGGATAAGGAAGCGGTTGAAGTGACCTCCTCCTTCTCCGAGGATGGAATAGAGCGTGTTGAAATTCGCGTTGCTGCCGATGATGCCGGCAAGGTCATCGGCCGTCAGGGTCGCGTCATCAAATCCATCCGCGTGCTTGCACGTGCTGCGGCATGCACCGACGGCGGAGCCGTCGAGGTCGAGCTTGTCGAGGACTAATATGACGCGTCGTTGGGCTGACGTAGCCGAGCTCATCGCAACACAAGGTCTTAAAGGAAGGCTTGTCGCACGTTCCGTGCGCGGCCTTCCTTTCCTTCTGCATGAGGGGCTTACCGTTCATTTCGTACCGCCTACGCTCGACGGTCCTCGTACGGCCAGCGTGCGTAGCGTTCAGCATCTCGGTTCGCAAGAATACGCGGTGCAATTCAGCGGCGTCTCGAAGCGTGATACCGCTGAACTTTTAGCGGGTAGCCATTGTCTGGTCGCCCGCGCCGATCTTCCCGATGATTTCGAGGATATCGTGCGCTCTTCGGCGGAATATCTCTCCGGTTTTTTGGTCGTTGACGAGGCTTTGGGCGATATCGGTACCATTTCCGACGTGCGTGAAATGCCTGCTCAGGATTTGCTTGTCGTAACGGCGCCGGGCGGGGAAGTGCTCGTTCCCTTCGTGGAAGACTTCATCGTCGAATTCGACGATGTGGAGAGGGTCTTGTATATGGATTTGCCGGACGGGCTTGTCGATCCCGGCGTTTTGGACGAATCGAGCGAAAGGGAAGAGGCGTAGCTCTATGAGGATCGAGACGTTATCGACCTTTCCCCATATGTATGATTCGGTCATGGGAGAATCCATCATGAAGCGCGCCCAGGCTTGCGGCGCGCTTGATTTTCATGCCTACGATTTACGCGATTGGACGCACGATCGCCATCGCACCACCGACGATGATCCATACGGCGGCGGGCAGGGGCTCGTAATGAAGTGCGAGCCCATCTTCGAGCGTATGACGACATTTCTGCATCGGGTCCTGCGCCTTACCGGTGTTTCTCACGCCCTGCGGCGAACCTTTCGACCAGGAATGGCAACCGAGCTTTCTTCTCAGGAACGTCTGCTGTTCATCTGCGGTCATTACGAAGGATAGACGAGCGCGTCTATACGCTTGCCGACCGCTGCATTTCTCTGGGTGATTATGTGCTCACCTCCGGCGAGCTTGCTTCCATGGTGGTCATCGACGCTGTGGTCCGACTGCTCGACGGCGTTTTGGGCGATGAAGGCAGCGCCATCGATGAGAGTTTCTACGACGGATTGCTCGAATACCCGCAGTATACGCGCCCTGCGAGCTATCGCGGGATGGAGGTTCCCGAGGTACTTTTGTCGGGCAACCATGCAAAAATTGCCGCATGGAGGAGGTCTCAGGCTGTCGAGCGTACGGCCCGCTTGCGTCCTGATTTGCTGAAGTCTGCGAATATAACCGAAGACGAACGTGCTTTTTTGCTATCATTGCACGGCGACACACTCTAAGGCGTCTTCGGGGCGCCTTTTCATTTCATAGGAGGATTTGTCCATGGGTTATGGGCAGCATGCCACGCCGCGCTCGCGCGGCTTTTTCAGAAACGTCCTTTCCTGGGCATTCTACATTGCGCTTGTCTTTGCGCTTGTGTGGGGCCTGCAGACGTTCGTGGTCTGTCCGTACACCATTCCCTCCGGATCTATGGAAGACACCATAGAGGTGGGGGACAACGTCTGGTCCGAAAAAGTGTCCTATTATTTTCGCGATGTCGAACAAGGTGATATTGTGACCTTCGACGATCCCGAAATCGCCGGTCGACCGCTCATCAACCGCGTGATAGCCGTTGGTGGCCAGACTGTCAATCTTGTCGACGGCCTTGTGTACGTTGACGGGGTGGTTCTCGATGAGCCGTACACCAACGGTAAGCCATCGGCGCCGCTTACGCCTGTTTCCGGCGTGGAGATATCGTATCCTTATACGGTTCCTCAGGGCGAAATTTGGGTAATGGGGGATAACCGCACGAATTCGGCCGATTCCCGTTATTTTGGTTCTATCGACGAAGCGTCTGTTAGCGGGCGCGCTGTCGTAATCTATTGGCCCCTCGATCATATAGGAGTGCTTTAATCATGAGTCAAGCTGCAAAGCCCGACGCGCTCAGCTTCCAGGATATTATCCTGACCCTGCAGCGCTACTGGGCCGACCTCGGTTGCGTTGTGCTGCAGCCTTACGATAACGAGGTGGGTGCGGGAACGAACGCCCCGGCCACTACGCTTCGTTCCCTGGGCCCCGACACGTGGCGTACGTGTTACGTGCAGGGCTGCCGTCGTCCTACTGACGGCCGCTACGGCGAGAATCCCAATCGAACCCAGTTCTATTACCAGTTTCAGGTGCTCATGAAGCCCTCTCCGGATGATATCCAAGAGCTCTATTTGGGCAGCCTGTGCGCGATCGGCATCGACACGGACAAGCACGACGTCCGCTTTGTTGAGGATGACTGGGAAAGCCCGACGCTTGGCGCATGGGGCCTCGGATGGGAAGTCTGGATTGACGGCATGGAGGTCACTCAGTTCACGTACTTCCAGCAGGTCGGCGGATTCGAATGCAACCCCGTTCCCGTGGAAATAGCCTACGGCCTTGAACGTCTCACTATGTACATCCAGGGTGTCGACAGCATGTTCGATATTGTCTGGAGCCGCGGGAAAGACGGCATCGTGTTCACCTACGGAGACGTCTATCTCGAAAACGAGCGTCAATACTCCCGTTACAACTTCGAGGTCGCCGATACTGAATTTCTTTTCCAGGAATTCAACGACCGTGAAGCGGAATGCCTGCGTACGCTCGAGGCGGGCCTGCCCCTGCCTGCGTACGACAGCGTCTTGAAGTGCTGCCATGCGTTCAACCTGCTCGATGCGCGCGGCGTTATTTCCGCAACCGAGCGCATGGGCTATATCCTGCGCGTACGCACGATAGCGAAGGCGTGCTGCGCGTCCTATATGAAGCATGTCGTAGGCGTCGACGTCGATGAGAAGGAGGCATAGGATGTCCAAGACCACTCTCGCATTCGAAATCGGCACCGAAGAGCTGCCCGCCTTTGATCTGCATGCCGCAACCGAACAGCTTCCGTCGCTTGTCGCAAACGCGCTCGGCTCCGTGCGCGTTCCCTTCGACGACGTGAAGGTATATTCCAGCCCTCGCCGCCTCGTGGCGATCGTTGAGGGGGTCCCGGAGCGCACCGAGGCTTCCGTGGAGGAATTCCGCGGCCCGGCTGCCCGCATTGCATTCGACGCCGAGGGCAATCCGACCAAGGCGGCGGCCGGCTTTGCGCGCGGCAAGGGTGTCGACGTGGCTGATCTTGAGCGCCGCGACGAAGACGGCGTCGAATACGTCTACGCCGTCAAGAACACGCCTTCTGCAGACGTTGCCGAACTGCTTCCCGAGACGCTCAAGGGCGTCATCGAGGGCATTTCCTGGCCGAAGTCTTGCCGATGGGGCACGACGAGCGAGTATTTCTCCCGTCCTGTCCGCTGGATCGTCGCCTTGCTGGGCGATAAGGTCATTCCCGTACGTTTCGCAGGACTCGAGGCCGGCAATACAACCTGCGGACATCGCTTCCTGGCTCCCGGCCCGCATACGGTCGAGCATGCCGACAGCCTGATCGACGTGCTTCGCGGGGCCTATGTGGTGACCAGCGAGGCCGAACGCGAGGCAAGCGTTCGCGAGCAGGTTCGTGCAGCCGAGGAAAAGACCGGCTTGACCGCGGAGCTTCCCGCAAAGACTCTCGCCGAGGTCGTGAACCTTTCCGAGTATCCTACGGTCATGGTGGGCGAGTTCGACGAGCTCTTCCTGACGGTTCCCAAGGAGATTATCGTCGACGCCATGCTTGTGCACCAGCGCTACTTCCCGCTGTTCAACGCCGATGGCACGCTTGCGAACAAATTCCTGATTACCTCGAACGGCAATCCCGAGTTCGAATGCAATATCGTCGACGGCAACCAGCGCGTGGTTGCTGCGCGCCTCTACGACGCGAAGTTCTTCTATGACGAAGACCTGAAAAAGCCTCTCGAGGCCTATGTGGACGACCTTGATGCGGTGGTGTTCCAGGAGAAGCTCGGAACGACCCTCGCGAAATCAAGCGCATCGTCAAGCTTGCCGGCCACCTGTGCGAGAGCATGGAAATCGATGGCCAGGAAAAAGAGGACATCCTGCGTGCTGCGCATCTGTGCAAGGCCGACCTGGTCACGGGTGCTGTCGTGGAGTTCACGAGCGTTCAGGGCATCATGGGCTCTTACTATGCGAAGGCGGCGGGGGAGACCGACGCTGTCTCCCAGGCTATCGCCGACCACTATCGTCCTCGCTTCTCGGGAGACAACCCTCCCGCGACGCGCGTAGGCAAGGTTGTCGCTGTCGCCGACAAGCTCGATACCATCTGTGGCCTTTTTGCCGTCGACCAGGCTCCCACCGGCTCTTCCGATCCGTTCGCCCTGCGCCGTAGCGCGCTCGGCATCGTCACCATGCTCTGCGCGGGCGACGATTTTGAGTTCGATCTTGTGCCCGCCATCGACGCCGCCCTGGCCGCCTATGCTGCCGACGGCATCGAATTCGACGCGCAAGCCGTTCGCGAACAGGTTATCGAGTTCTTCGTCACGCGCACCAAGGTCATGGAGCGTGATAACGGCGTTTCCGCTGACGCAATCGACGCCGTTTTGGCGGCGGGCGTTCGCGAGCCTCTCGAGTTCGCAAAGCGCGTCGTCGCGCTCGAGCATGCCCGTCGCGAAGACCCCGACACGTTCAACGATCTAGCAGTCGCCTACGGACGTGCAAACAACCTGCGCGACCCCGAGCTCGGTGTAGACTACGACGAATCTCTGCTGTGCGAGGTCGAACACGCTTTGACGTGCGCTATCGTTCAGGCGGAGGGTCGCGTGGCCCGTGCCCTCGAGGCCAACGATTATCCCGAGGCCCTGGCCGAGCTTGCTTCTCTGCGCAAGCCGGTCGACCTGTTCTTCGAGCGCATTATGGTCATGGACGAAGATGCGGCGCTTCGCGAGAACCGCTTGAAGGTCTTGAACCGTTTCGTCAATGTTTTTTCCAGCGTTGCCGATTTCGGGCTTCTTGCTAAATAGGCGTTGGGGCGCTTGTCCTTTCGTCGATGTATGAATGCCGCTCGCATTGAAAAATAGTGCGTTCTGAAAACGAACCGGCCTGTCCGAGTCAATCGGCGGGCCGGTTCTGTATATTGATGCATTGCGGCAGAGTTGCACCGTGCGCAGCGGTTGCCTTCTGCGCAATGAGATCGATTCAAAGAAAGGAGCGCATGCATGACGACCGCGATTCACGATCACATGTGCGTTCATAACGATTCTCCACTCCCAACTATCTATATCGTCAGCGATTCCCTCGGCGCCACCGCTCATGTGCTTGCGCGCGCTGCGGCAGGGCAGTTCGGCGTCGCGGAGCCTTACATCGAGGTTCTTCCCAAAGCTCGCGATTTCGATGAAATCAGCAACTTCCTCGAAATTCACCAGGCAATGTATCGCGAAGCGGTTGCGCGACGATATCGTCGTGTTCTTCACCCTCGTCGATCCGATCTTCGTCACAAGCTTCGCGATTACTGCAAGGAAAAAGGCATCCATTTCGTGGACATTATGAGCACGCCGATTCATGCGCTCGCGGACGCTTCGGGCTTGCAGCCCTCCAACAACCCCGGGTTGCTTCGCACGACCGACGAGCATTATTTCCGCCGCATTGCCGCGATGGAGTTCACCGTCGAACACGATGACGGGCGCAATCCCCAAGACCTCACCGAGGCGGACATCGTGCTTCTGGGCGTGTCCCGTTCGTCGAAAACCCCCATTTCCATCTATATGGGCATGGAGGGCTACAAGGTTGCAAACGTTCCGCTGGCGCTCGGCGTGGAGCCTCCGAAGGAGATATACGAATGCGACCCTTCTCGCATTTTCGGCCTTATGACGACACCGGATATCCTGGTGGGAATACGTACACGCAGGCTGGGGGGATCGGGGCGCGGCGCAGCGAGCGTCGCAGCAAGTTACGCGGAGCCGGAGATGGTGTACCAGGACCTCGAAGAAGCCCGCGCCCTCATGCGTAAGCTGGGCTGCATCGTTGTGAGGACGGACAATAAAGCCGTGGAAGAAACCGCTCAGGAGATTTTACGCTACTATGAGCTTGCTCATCCCTTTCAAAAGACCATAGTCGAGTAATATCTTCCTATATGCAGTATGGTATCTATCAGCGAAGGAGAATACAGTGACTGCTGACGTCAAGCGTGTCTACGCGTTCGGTAAGGACGCCGAAGGCAACAACGTTACCGAGGGCAACAAGGATATGAAATATATCCTCGGCGGCAAGGGCGCTAACCTTGCCGAGATGGCCGTAATCGGCCTTCCGGTGCCTCCGGGATTCACCATCACCTGTCAGACCTGTATGGAATACGCCAACGCCGACAACACCTGGCCCGAAGGCGCTCTCGACGAGATCGAGCAGTATCGTCTCGACCTCGAGCGTCGTATCGGCAAGAAAATCGGTGATGCAGAAGATCCCCTGCTCGTGTCCGTGCGCTCCGGTGCTCCCATGTCTATGCCGGGCATGATGGACACCGTTCTCAACCTTGGTCTGAACGACCAGTCCATCAACGGCTTGATCAAGCATACCGATAATCCTCGTTTTTCCTGGGATAGCTATCGTCGCTTCATCCAAATGTTCTCCAACGTGGTCATGGGCCTCGACGTCGACTTGTTCGAAAATGCTATCAATGCGAAAAAAATCGTTCGCGGCGTGAAAAGCGACGCTGATCTGACCGCCGAGGATATGCAGGAGCTCGTCGAGGAGTTCAAGGCGATCTTCTCCGAGAACGTTTCCGCCGAGGAGTATCCCTCTCTTGTCGTCGACGGCAAGGTGAGCTTCCCCCAGAATCCCGACACGCAGCTCCGTCTTGCGATCGAGGCCGTTTTCGGCAGCTGGAACAATCCGCGCGCCACTCTGTACCGCAAGCAGAATAAAATTGCCGATGACTTGGGCACCGCGGTCAACGTCCAGTGCATGGTTTTCGGCAACAAGGGCGAGACTTCCGCTACCGGCGTTGCATTTACGCGCAACCCCGCAAACGGCGAGAAGGAATTCTACGGCGACTACCTGGTCAATGCCCAGGGCGAGGACGTTGTCGCTGGCATTCGCAACACCAGCCCCATCGCAGAGCTTACGCATGTCGACGGGTTGCAGAAGGCAGGCGCCGAGCTCGAGGAAGTCTTCGTGACCCTCGAGAACCACTATCGCGACATGTGTGATATCGAGTTCACTATCGAACAGGGCAAGCTCTGGATGCTGCAGACTCGCGTCGGCAAGCGTACCGCCGCTGCTGCTCTGCATATTGCGATTGAGATGGTCAAAGAGGGCCTTATAACTAAGGAAGAGGCAGTTTGCCGCGTCGATCCCGACCAGCTCGACCAGCTCCTGCATCCTCAGTTTGACAAGAACGCGGAATACGACGTGCTCGCACGCGGCGAATGCATCTCCCGGTGCTGCCGTGGGCGAGGCGGTCTTCTCTGCTGCCGATGCCGTTGCAGCCGAGGCAGAGGGTCGCAAGTGCGTGCTTGTCCGCTGGGAGACCAATCCTGATGACCTTGCCGGCATGATCGCTGCCGAGGGCATCCTGACCTCTCATGGCGGCAAGACTTCCCACGCCGCTGTTATTGCTCGCGGCATGGGCGCTCCTTGCGTCTGCGGCGTCGAGGCCCTTCGCATCGATGCAGAGAAGAAGGAAGCTGTTGTTTCTGGCACCGATACCGTCATCCACGAAGGCGACATGATCTCCATCGACGGTACCACCGGCATCGTCGTTCTGGGTGCTGTCGAGCTGGTCTGCCTGAGCTCTCTGGCGATCTTGACGTCATCCTCGAATGGGCCGACGAATTTCGCCGTCTTGGCGTTCGCGCTAATGCTGACAACCCGGCTGACGCGGAGCTCTCTCGTTCCTTCGGCGCAGAAGGCATCGGTCTCGACCGCACTGAGCATATGTTCCTGGGCGATCGCAAACAGATCATCCAGACCTTTATCCTCAATGAGGACCCTGCTGTTCGCGAAAAGGCTGTCAATGAGCTTTTCGAAGCGCAGACGGGTGATTTCTACGGCATGTTCAAGGCCATGGACGGCCTGCCGGTCATCGTGCGCCTTCTCGATCCGCCGCTGCACGAATTCCTCGAAAGCCCGCGTGCGCTTGATGTGGAAATCGCCAAGCTCGAGGCAACGGGCGGCGACGCCAAGACGATTGCTGAAAAGCGCAAGCTCATGGAGCAGATCGACGCTATGAGCGAAGCGAACCCCATGCTTGGTCTGCGTGGTTGCCGTCTGGGCATCGTATATCCCATTCTTCCCGTCATGCAGGTCCGAGCGATTGCGACTGCGGCTGCTAATCTGAAAAAGGAAGGCCTCGACCCCAAGCCCGAGGTCATGATTCCGCTGGTCTCCACCGTCAAGGAGCTCGAGAAGCTTCGTAAGGTTGCCGTGGATACCATCAACGAGGTGGCTGCAGAGGCGGGCGTCGAACTTGATATTCCTGTCGGAACCATGATCGAGCTTCCTCGCGCTGCCGTTACTGCCGACGAAATCGCCACCCAGGCCGACTTCTTCAGCTTCGGTACCAACGACCTGACCCAGACCACGTTCGGTTTCAGCCGCGACGACGTCGAGGCCGAGTTTGTTCCTCAGTACCTTGCTGAGAAGCTTCTGCCGTACAATCCGTTCGCAACCATCGATCCGGGCGTTGCCAAGCTCGTGAAGATGGGCGTCGAATTGGGTCATGAGGGCAATCCCGATTTGGTCTGCGGCGTATGCGGCGAGCATGGCGGCGATCCTGACTCCGTCAAGATGTTCCATAAGATTGGTCTTGACTATGTCTCCTGCAGCCCTTATCGTGTTCCCTTGGCACGCCTCGCTGCTGCACAGGCAGCTTTGGCTGATAAATAAGAGGGTGTGTAACACAGGCCAGTAGCTCCAATTGGCAGAGCGGCGGTCTCCAAAACCGCATGTTGTGG
>JBKTHK010000016.1:0-35007 GCA_047240885.1 Slackia sp.
CAGCTTGGTAGAGCGCTGCGTTCGGGACGCAGAGGCCGCAGGTTCAAATCCTGTCGTCCCGACCATTTCTTCGCAAGCGCGTTCATGAGCCCACAATTTTCAGTCGGGCATTAGCTTGGAGGAATTCATGAAAATCTTTGGACTCGGTGTTCCTGAACTTCTTATCATCTTGGCCGTCGCTCTTCTGATTTTCGGCCCCAAGAACCTTCCAAAGCTCGGTAACGCTCTTGGCCGTACGGTAAAGAATCTGCGTGACGGCATGGGTGGCGGCGCAAAGAAGGAAATCGAAGACCTCGACGACGAAGAGGAAGAGGTCGAAGAGAAACCTGTTCGTAAAAAGAAGGCTGCATCCGCCAAGAAAGCCGCCGCGAAGGCAACTGATTCCGAAGAGGAATAAGTTCTCGGTTTAGATTCAGCAACGGTATGTCGGCGGTTGTCGGCATACCGTTTTTTTGGTTTATAGGAGCACGCCGTAAGCGTGCCTGTTTTTTAGGTTAGGTGTTGTTGCAATGGCAAACGAGTACATCCTTACTCCCGAAGGCAAAGAAAAGCTCGAGAAGGAACTCCATTACCTGGAGAATGAAAAGCGCGCCGAGGTAGGCGAGCGCATCAAGGTCGCTCGTGAATTCGGCGATATCTCGGAGAACTCCGAGTATGACGACGCGAAGAACGAGCAGGGCATGGTGGAGGCCCGCATCGCCGAGATCAACCAGATTCTTTCCGAGGCCACCGTTGTTGCTGCTCCTAAGAAGTCCAACAAGGTGACCGTAGGCAGCATTGTCACGGTTGACATGGGCGGTCGCGAGCGCGTTTTCACCATCGTCGGCGCCGCGGAGGCAGACGTTGCCGAGGGGAAAATCTCCAACGAGAGCCCTGTAGGATCTGCTCTGCTCGGCCATAAGAAGGATGATGTCGTTTCTACGGTCGGACCTACCGGTCGCGAAGTCACGATGTCCATTCTGAAGATCGAGCACTAATTTACGAAAGACTTGCATACACACCGCCCGACGGGCGATTGAGAACGAATGAAGGATGCTTGATGAGCGAAGCCACTATCGAAAACGAGCAGGCCGAAGGCCTCGACACGCTGAATGACGAGCGCGCCCGTCGCCTTGTCACGCGCATGTCCTATATCGAGGACGGCGTTAATCCGTATCCGGAGCATTCCGAAGTTTCCGACTATGTTGTCGATATCGATGCAAAATACGCAGACCTTGGAGACGGGGAGAACACCGAAGACATCGTGAAAATCGGCGGCCGCATCGTCGCCAAGCGCGGCCAGGGCAAAATCGTCTTCGTCGTCTTGCGCGACACCACGGGCGATATCCAGCTGTTCTGCCGTATCAACGACATGGCCGAATCCGATTGGGCGTTGCTCGGCCAGCTCGACCTGGGCGATATCATCAACGTCGAAGGCGCCGTCGTTCGCACGAAGCGCGGCCAGCTTTCCGTGGCTCCGCGCCAGATCAGGCTTCTCTCCAAGGCGGTTCGCCCCCTTCCCGAGAAGTTCCACGGTCTCTCCGACAAAGAGACGCGCTATCGCCAGCGCTACGTCGATCTGATTGTTAACGAGGACGTGCGCGACACGTTCCGCAAGCGTTCCGCCATCCTTTCCGCCTTCCGCCGCTATATGGAGGAAGACGGTTATATGGAGGTCGAGACCCCCATTCTTCAGACCATTCAGGGCGGTGCCACGGCGAAGCCGTTCATCACGCATTTCAACGCGCTCGACCAGGAATGCTATCTGCGCATTGCGACCGAGCTGCACCTGAAGCGCCTGCTGGTAGGCGGCTTTGAGCGCGTGTTTGAGATCGGCCGCATTTTCCGCAACGAGGGTATGGACCTTACGCATAATCCCGAGTTCACCACCATGGAGGCCTATCGCGCCTATTCCGATCTTGAGGGCATGAAAGAGCTCGCCGAGGGCGTGATCAAGGCTGCGGCTCGCGCTATCGGTCTCGATGGGGCTATTCTTTACCAGGACCAGGAAATCGATTTGTTCGGCGCATGGCCGAGCCGTCCTATGACCGAAATCGTCTCCGGCGTCTTGGGCGAAACCGTCACCATGGACACGCCTGCCGAAGAGCTTGCCGCCCATGCGAAAAAGCACGGCATCGAGGTTAAAAGCGACTGGGGCCCGGGTAAGATCATCGCCGAAATTTATGACGAAATCGGTGAGGACTCCATCGTGAATCCCACGTTCGTCTGCGACTATCCGGTTGAGGTGAGCCCTCTTGCCAAGCGCAACGAGGAAGACCCGCGTCTGACCCATCGTTTCGAGCTTGTCATCGCCGGCCATGAATACGCCAATGCGTTCTCCGAGCTCAATGACCCGGTCGATCAGGCCGAGCGCTTCGCCCGCCAGATGGAGGAGAAAGCCGAAGGCGACGACGAGGCTATGGAATATGACGAAGATTACGTGCGCGCTCTTGAGTACGGTATGCCTCCTGCGGGCGGCATCGGCATCGGCATCGACCGCGTGGTCATGCTGCTGACGAATTCTGCCAGCATCCGCGACGTGCTGCTGTTCCCGCATATGCGTCCTGAAGGCAAAAAGAAGCTCGGCGCTTCTGCATCCGCTGCAGGCGAGCAGCCGGTCCAGGATGACGCCTCCTCGAGCGTATATGCGCCCAACAAGATTCCGACCGTCGATTACTCCAAGATTGCCGTCGAGCCCCTGTTCGAGGAGTTTGTCGATTTCGATACGTTCTGCAAGTCTGATTTCCGCGCCGTGAAGGTGAAGGAATGCGTCGCGGTGCCCAAGAGCAAAAAGCTCCTGCAGTTCACCCTGGATGACGGCACGGGCGAAGACCGTACGATTCTTTCCGGAATCCATGCGTATTACGAGCCGGAAGACCTGGTGGGCCGCACGCTTATTGCCATCACCAATCTGCCTCCGCGCAAGATGATGGGTATCGAATCCTGCGGCATGATCATCAGCGCCGTGCACAAAGAAACCGTTGGCGAGGAGTCCGAAGAGCGTCTGAACGTGCTCATGGTCGATGACTCCATTCCTGCCGGCGCGAAGCTGTACTAGGCTTGCCTGAGCCGCGGACGCGCATGGCGTGCTGCATGCTGCGACGGGAATCGTGACGAGTGGGCGCCTTTTCAGCGCGTATAGAGTGTTTTCTTAAAAGGCCTGGCGTTTCGTTCGCCGGGCCTTTTGAGTGCAACGTCATTTCGAAATACGGCATACACGCCTCGTTCTAAAAGAAAAGGAAAGCATGTGAATGCGGTGTAACGAAATGGCATCGACGCGCTTGCGTATTGGCACTCGTTCAGCATGAGTGCTAGGATTACGTAGAATTACGTTAGAATTTCACCGAGCTGTACAGCGAGGGCGTTCGAGGTCGTTCGTTGCGGACGATTGCTCGAGCGCAGCACGTTTGAGAAACGGGGCCGTTTATGGCATTCGAAAAATTTACCGATAAAGCGCGCCATGTGCTCGTGCTTGCCCAGGAGGAGGCTCGTTCTTTGAACCAACCTCATGTGGGCAGCGAGCATCTGCTGCTTGGCTTGGCCAAAGAACCCGAAGGTATGGCGTCGCAAGCGCTTGAACATGTTGGCGTGACCTACGAAGGAGCTCTCAAGGTCATTCGCGAGATGAACGAGTCGACCAAGGCATCTAGCCCGGTCGATCATCTTTCGTTCAGCCCGCGCGTCAAAAGAATCCTGGAGCATTCTCTGCGCGAGGCTATGCAGATGGGGCAGAGCTATATTTCAACCGAGCATTTGCTGCTGGGCATCATTCGCGAAGGCGAAGGCGGTGCGATAGACGCTCTTGCCAAGCTCGATGTTTCGGTTGACAAGGTTCGCTCTGCGCTGAACGACCTTGTGGGACAGCCTACGCCGGTTGCCGCAGGCCTGCCGTTCTTCGGTGGTGGTGAGCCTCAGGCGGAGTCCAGCATGCTGGAGGAATTCGGCACCGACCTGACGGAAAAGGCGCGTAAGGGCAAACTCGATCCGGTCATCGGGCGTGCGGCTGAAATCGAGCGCGTGATGCAGGTGCTTTCGCGCCGTCAAAAGAACAATCCTTTGCTCATTGGCGAGCCGGGCGTTGGCAAGACGGCGGTTGTTGAGGGTCTGGCGCAGTTGATCGTAGCCGATCAGGTCCCGGATATCATTCGCGGTAAGCGTGTAGTGACGCTTGATGTTTCGGCGCTGGTCGCCGGCAGCAAATATCGCGGCGAATTCGAGGAACGTCTGAAGAAGGTTATCAAAGAAGTCGTCAAAGACGGCAACACCATTCTTTTCATTGACGAGATGCATACTATTATCGGCGCAGGTTCGGCCGAAGGCTCCATCGATGCTGCCGCTATTCTGAAGCCGCCTCTGTCGCGCGGCGAGATCCAGGTCATTGGCGCTACCACCATCGAGGAATATCGCAAGCACCTTGAGAAAGATTCGGCGCTCGAACGACGCTTCCAGACCATCGTAGTGGGCGAGCCGAACGAAGAGCAGGCCATTCGCATCCTCGACGGTTTGCGAGATCGCTACGAGGCGCATCATCATGTGCGCTTCTCCGATGAAGCCCTTCATGCCGCGGTGAAGCTTTCCAATCGCTACATCCAAGATCGCTTCCTGCCGGACAAGGCCATCGACGTTCTTGACGAAGCGGGCGCGCGCATGCGCATTCGCAATCGTGTGCTTCCCGATGAGGTTCGCACCATCGACGACGAGCTTCGCGCGCTGCGCACGGAGAAGGAAGAAGCCATTTCCGCGCAAGATTACGAACGCGCCGCATCGCTGCGCGACAAGGAAAAGGACATTCTTGCCCGTCGCGAGGAGGCCGAAAAGAAACTTTTCGAAGAGGCGGACCGCGCGACCTCCGAGGTCACTGAGGCGGAGATCGCCGAGGTGGTGAGCATGTCCACGGGTGTTCCTGTCAGCAATCTCACTGAGGCCGAGACTGAGAAGCTTCTGCGTATGGAAGGCGTTTTGCACGAACGCATCATCGGCCAGGAAGAGGCGGTCACGGCGCTTTCGAAGGCCATCCGCCGCAGCCGAAGCGGTCTGAAGGACCCCAAGCGTCCTGCTGGCTCTTTCATCTTCCTGGGCCTGTCTGGTGTGGGCAAGACGGAACTTCCAAGGCGCTTGCCGAATTCCTGTTCAATTCGAAGAGGCGCTTATCACCTTCGACATGTCCGAATACATGGAGAAGCACAGCGTCAGCCGTCTGGTAGGCCTCCTCCGCATGTTGGCTTCGACGAGGGCGGCCAGCTACCAAGGCCGTGCGTCAGCGTCCGTATTCGGTGGTGCTCTTTGACGAAATTGAGAAAGCGCATCCCGATGTATTCAATATCTTGCTGCAAATTCTTGAAGAGGGTCGCTTGACCGATTCCCAGGGTCGTTCGGTGGACTTCCGCAACACGGTCATCATCATGACGTCGAACGTGGGTGCTCGCGAAATCGCCCAGGGCGCCCCGCTTGGTTTCGCGCCTGATTCCCAGGCCGGCCTTTCCGATAAGGAAATCAAGAGCCGCGTCATGAGCGAGATGAAGAAGCTTTTCCGTCCCGAGTTCCTGAACCGCCTTGATGAAATCATCGTGTTCAAGAGCCTGACGGCTGAAGAAATCGGTCAGATTGTCGACCTTATGGTTGCCGACCTGCGTGACCGCCTGATCGCCCAAGATATGACGATCAACCTCACGCCTGCTGCGCGCAAACATATTGCCGAAGAGGGCACTGATACCTCCATGGGTGCTCGCCCGCTTCGTCGCGCCATTCAGCGTCTGCTCGAGGACGAGATTGCCGAGCAGATTCTTGAGGGAAGGTGGCATGCGGGGTCTGTCATCGACGTGGACTTCGTCGACGGCAAGCTGGTGTTCTCGGAAGGCGAGGGAGAAATTCCCGCACCGCGCAAACGCGACAGCATTGCGCGAGAGGCCGAAAGCCTGCTTCCGCAGTTCGACCTTGGCCATGCCGGCTATTCGGGGCCGGGCGTTTCAAGCGGCGGTGCGGCTGATTAGTGAATCGCGCCGTTCTTACAACTGAAATCTACATGATGGAAAGGGGCGTAAGGCCCCTTTCCTGTTGTTCTAATCCAGCTCGTCTGCAAAGCTTGCAAAAGTTTGCAAAAGATGCAAAAGTTTGCAAAAGATGCAAAAGCCGTTATGGGGCATGCATGAAAGGGGCGAGGTTCATGGGCATGGCGAATCCGTTTACTCCGACGTTCGGCATCATTCCGCCTTTTATGGCCGGACGCGAAGCGCTTATCGAAGAGCTTTCGAGTGCTTTTTCCAACGGCTTGGGCGATCCGAATCTATGCACTATCGTTTCCGGCGCTCGAGGCACCGGGAAAACAGCGCTGCTTTCGCTCATGGCCTCCGAAGCCGAATCGCAGGGGTGGATAACCGCTCGTACCACTGCTGCGGAAGGTATGCTCGAAGACATTCTTGACCAGGCGCTGGTGTCGGCGCGCAACTTCCTCGATGCGTTGGGCGGTCGCAAGCTTTCGGGCGTTTCTATCGGGCAGTTCGTCAGCTTCGAATGGGATAACGAAGCGCCGCGCGTGGGCAATTGGCGCACGCAGATGAATGCGCTGCTCGATCAATTGGCCGAACAAGACATCGGCCTGCTTATCACGGTGGACGAAGTGAAGGTGACCGTCCCCGAGATGAAGAGGCTTGCCCAGGTGTATCAGCATTTCGTCACCGAGGGCCGCAAGGTGGCGTTGCTCATGGCCGGCCTGCCTCAGGCGGTATCGGCCCTGTTTGGCGACGACGACGTGTCGTTTCTGCGCCGCGCGCGAAAGCATGTGCTGGGGCGCATCCCCGACGGCGAGATTCGCGATGCCTTGCTGCTTACTGTCAACGAAGGCGGGCGAAGCATTTCCGCCGAAGCGCTGGATGAGGCGGTTGGGGTTATCGACGGCTTTCCTTATATGATGCAGCTCGTGGGCTATCGCATGTGGGCGGAAAACCCGCGCAGCGAACAGATCGCGCTCGCGGACGCTCGCCATGGCATCGAGCTTGCGAAACGCGAGATGATCGAAGGCATCCTGGAATACACGTATCGCGAACTGTCCGACGGAGACAAGCGTTTTCTTGCAGCCATGCTGCCCGATTCGCAGGACAGCTCTCTTGCCGCGATATCCCGGCGCATGGGCGTGAAAAGCAACTATGCATCGCAGTACAAGCGCCGCCTGCTAGCCCAGGGCGTCATCGGCGAATACAGCAAAGGATACGTGCGCTTCGACATGCCGGTGTTTCGAGATTATCTCGAGCAGAGGCTGAAAGAAGAGCAGGAGTAGCGAAAAAACGTTCGAGGGTTAAGCTCGAACGCACAGACGACCTTACACATCAACGAAGAAGGCATCCATACGGTTCGTTTGCTGCTTCTTGCGTTTGTCGCTTCGTGATACTGCTCGATGGGATAAGATAATTACTTTATAAATGGTGTTCGGTCTACGGGTTTCGGGTTTGCTACGGCTCGATGCGTGCGACGGAGGAAAGCAATGAACAATTTCAGCGACGGAAAAATCTATCCTGAAGATCCTGTCTTTCTGCCTTCTGTGTTGGTGGATGTGGCGTCCGCTATGACGCTTGGGGGAGATGCTTCCGAAACCGCATCTTCCCAATTCCGCGGTGTTGTAGGAAAGAAGCCCAAGACGGCTGCCATTATTCTTGCAGGCGGTTCGGGAGAGCGCTTCGGCCACGAAGGCGGCAAGCAGCTGGTGGAAATTGCAGGTCGTCCTATTCTTTCGTGGTCCGTCGCGGCATTCGACGCCGTGGAGGATATCGGCATGATTGTGGTGGTGTGTCCGCCCGATCGCACGGACGAATACCACGAGCGCGCCATCGACCCGTTTGAGTTCGTGACGCCGCTTGTCATGGCTCCTTCGGGAAGCTCTCGTCAGGAGAGCGCGTTTTCCGGCCTTGAATTCGTTCCCGAAGAGTACGAATACGTCATTCTGCATGACGGCGCGCGTCCGCTTGTTTCCCCCGATCTGATCGCTCATACGATCAACACGCTCAAGGGCATGGTGGATGCGGACGGAGCCATTGTGGCGACGCCTGCCGTGGATACCCTGAAGGTTGTTGAGAATAATTGCATCGTTGGAACGCCTGACCGTCGCGTGTTCTGGAACGCCCAAACGCCGCAGGTTTTCCGCAGCGGCGTGTATCGTCGCGCTCATGCATCCGCTCTGCGCGATGGATTCGTGGGCACCGACGACGCTTCCTTAATTGAACGTCTGGGCGGCAAAGTGCTTGTGGTCGAGGGCAAGCGCGACAATATCAAGCTTACCGTGCCCGAGGATTATCTTATGCTCGCGGCAGCGGTCGATTCCTCTGGCCTTATGAAAGGATAGGGTGGCATAGTGACGAATGTTTCGCAGATGCGCGTTGGCTTGGGCTACGACGTCCATGCGTTCGCCGAAGGCCGCAAGCTCATTTTGGGCGGAGTCGAAATTCCCCATCACAAGGGATTGCTTGGGCACTCCGATGCCGATGTGCTTGCGCATGCTATTTCTGACGCTATTCTCGGCGCCGCGCGCGCAGGCGATATCGGTAAGCTTTTCCCGGATACCGACCCGACGTATGCCGGTGCGGATTCGCTGCAACTTCTGGCAGTAGTTGCAGCGCACGTGCGCGGTCTTGGCTTCGAGATCGTGGATGTTGACAGCGTGGTCGCCGCGCAGGCCCCCAAGCTTTCGCCCCATCGCGAGGCCATGAGGGAAAACCTGGCGCGTGCCATGGGCGTTTCCGTGGACGCTGTGGGCGTGAAGGCTACCACTACGGAGCGTCTTGGCTTCGAGGGCCGCGAAGAGGGCATCTCGGCGCAGGCTGTGTGCCTTTTGGCGAAGAAGTGTAGCGAGCCGGCGGAATAGGCCGGCGCATTTCGTTGCATCCAAGGGCGATGCACGGTTCGTTGAACAATGACGCTTCGGCGTTTTGAGAAGAAGAGGATTGCATCTATGATTCGCATTTACGATACGCAAGCGCGCGCCAAGCGCGATTTCGTTCCCGCACGCGAGGGTAAAGTGGGCATGTACGTATGCGGCCCTACGGTCTATAACTACATTCACATCGGTAATGCCCGCACGTTCATCAGCTTCGACACGGTTCGTCGTTACCTGGAATGGAGCGGTTACGACGTGACCTTCGTGCAAAACGTCACCGACGTCGACGACAAAATCATCACGAAGGCGAACGAAGAGGGCCGCAGCGCCGCCGAAGTTGCCGCCGAATACACCGAGGCGTTCATCGCCGACATGCGCGCAGCCGGCGTTAAAGACCCCGATATCCGCCCGAAAGCCACCGAAGAGATCGACGAGATGATCAAGCTCGTGGAGACCCTCATCGAGAAGGGCCACGCCTACGAGGTGGAGGGCGACGTATATTTCAGCGTTCGTTCGTTCCCAGAATACGGCAAGCTTTCCAACCGCAACATCGACGAGATGGAGGGCGGCCATCGCGAACTGCGCGCTGACGGCAAGGGTCTTGAGGACCGCAAGCGCGATCCCCTCGATTTCGCCGTGTGGAAGGCCGCCAAGCCGGGCGAGCCAAGCTGGGAAAGCCCCTGGGGCCAGGGTCGTCCTGGCTGGCATATCGAATGCAGCGCGATGAGCCGCAAATACCTGGGTATGCCGCTCGACATTCACGGCGGCGGCGCCGACCTGGCGTTCCCGCACCACGAGAACGAAATTGCTCAGAGCGAGGCGGCGTGTGGATGCACGTTCTCCAACTACTGGATGCACGGCGGCATGCTGCAGATCAACTCAGAGAAGATGTCCAAGAGCCTGGGCAACTTCCTTTTGCTACGCGACGTGCTTAAGGAATGCGACGCGCGTGTTTTGCGCATGCTTATGATGCAGACGCACTATCGCAGCCCGCTCGATTTCAGCAAAGAGCGCCTCGACGAGGCGGGCGCGTCGCTGGGTCGTTTGTGCTGCTGCATCGATCGCATGGATTGGCTGGCATCCCATCCTGATGAGAACGCCCCGGCGTTCGTTCCCGAAACCGAAGGGTTCACGTTCGAAAAAGCCGTCAAGAATGTCCGTGAGGCTTTCGCCGCTTCCATGGACGACGATTTCAATACCGCTGGTGCCCTGGGTGCTATCTTCGGATTCGTTGGCGAAGTGAACGCGGCGCTCGGCACGGCGACGTTTGGGCCCGCCGATGTCGCCAATCTCGAATCCGTGCGCGATGTGATTATCGAGCTCATGGGCGTGTTGGGCATTGATGTGGCCCCGCCAAGGCGGAAGTCGCATATCCCGCTGAGGTCGTGGACCTCGCCCGCGAAGTTGCGGGCTTCGAGGGCGAAGACGCCGCAGAGGCGGTGGATGCTCTGCTCGAAGCACGAGCCAACGCACGTGCTGAGAAGAACTGGGCAGTGGCCGATGCCGTGCGCGACGGTTTGTGCGGCTTGGGCTTCACGATCGAGGACACCCCTCAGGGCGCGAAGGTTTCGTATAACTGCTAGACGGCGCGGCGTTTGTTGCCGCGATCGTCTTATCGGATGCGGGACAGCGGGCAAAAGCCCCTGTCCCGTTTTTACGTGCGGTCTGAGGACGAGTACAATGGTGCAGCATAAAGAAAGGGGGCGCCATGTCTCGTCCGCAGCGGATGGTCGGCGAAGAGCGTGCAGTAGAGATTCTCGAAAAGACCCATTGGGGCGTTCTTTCTATGGTCGACGCTCAGGGAAGGCCGTATTCGACGGCGGTGAATGCCGTGTACAGCCCGAAGGAGCACTGCCTGTATTTTCATTGTGCGCGCGAAGGAATGCGCTGGAAATGCTTGCATGACAACCCGTTCGTCAGGTACTTTGCCGTAGCAAACGAAACGATTGACGGCTCGCGCATTACCACGTATTACGAAAGCGTCGCCGTTGACGGCAGAGCGCGTTTCCTCGAAGACGAGGACGAGGTTCGCCGCACGATTGCTTTTTTGACGGAGCGTCTTGCTCCTGGGGAAATCGAGCGTCAACCGAACATCCTGGGGGCATGCGTCAAGCAGGTTGCCATGGTGCGTATTGATATCGAATCGCTCAGTGCGAAAGTGAATGAGAGACAAAAGAATGGCTGATTACATAGAAGGAAAACGTCCGGTCATCGAGGCGCTTCGTGCGCAGATGCCCATGAAGTGCGTCATGTTGGCGGATAATCTCCAGCAGGACGGGCAGGTCAAAGACATCCTGCGCAAGGCACGCCAGTTCAACGTGCCGGTGAAAACCGTCACGCGTCGCAAGCTTGACGACATGAGCGAGCGCGGCAGTCACCAGGGCGTCATGGCCCAAGCGCTTCCGTACCCGTATTCCAGCTTCAAAGAGATTCTGCGCGGTGCGGAGAAACATGCAGAAGAGCACGACGGTAATGCGCTCATTATGGTGCTTGACCATATCACCGACGCAGGAAACCTTGGCGCCATCGCTCGATCGGCGGAAATCGTAGGCGCATCGGGCGTCATCATCCCGAACAAGCGCAGCGCCCATGTTACGGCGGCTACGTACAAAAGCTCGGCGGGAGCCATCAACCATATCAAGTGCGCCCAAGTTTCCAATATTGCCCAGACGCTCGAGCGTCTGAAGACCGAGGGTTATTGGGTTGCAGGAGCGAGCGAAGAGGCGCACTACACGGTCTGGGAAGCTCCGCTGCATGGCAAGATCGCCCTGGTCATGGGTAACGAAGGCGAGGGCTTGTCCCGCCTGACTCTTGAAAGCTGCGATTTTCTGACCAGGCTTCCGCAGGAGGGCAAGGTCGGCTCTCTCAACGTGGCGCAGGCTGCTACGGCCATCATGTACGAATGGATGCGCCAGAGCACGGTCAAAGCGCAGGGCTAGGCGCATTCAGATGGCTCGTGCAAGAAGGAAGCTTCTCATCGTAGACGGATACAACGTGCTGCGAAGCGGCTCGCGGTATCGGTGTCTGCGCGATGCGGGGCCGAACCCTGATTATGCTGATGATGCGTTCAATAGGGCTCGCGAAGCCTTGATTAACGACGTGGTGGCGTACGCCGGCCGCGATTGCGATGCTGTCGTTGTCTTCGACGGAGGTCGTAATCAGTTTTCCGACGGTTCTGTCGAACGTGTCGGCGGCGTGCGCATCATGTTTTCACGAGCGGGGGATTCGGCGGACAAGGTCATAGAGAAGCTGAGCCGCGATGCGCGCGAACGTGGTATCGAAACCATGGTGGTGACCAGCGATGCCACTATCCAGAATACGGTCTTCGGTTTGGGAGTCGATCGTATGAGCGCCAATGGGTTCAGCCATGCGGTCGAGGTGAACCATCAAGAATACGAACTCGATGAAACGCCTCGCCCTGCGGTTAAAAACACCGTGAGCGATCGGCTTGCCCCATCTGTTCGTGCGAAACTTGCCGCCCTGAGGGATTCTCTGTAGCGTCGGACAGTGCGTCTTTTTCGTTCTATTTTATGCGTCTTGCCGCGGCCTTTTCTTCCGGTATGACTTGCGTGAGGTTGATCGTTTAGGGCAATTCTTGGTTTTGGCGCAATGATTGACCGATATAAGCGCAGGTAGATTGCATTTTCCAGAAGAAAGGCAACCTCGTTCGCACATTGTTCAGCGCAAAGGCATGGGATACAATAACAAGTTACATGGCTCTGCGAAAGTTTCATCGAAAGGGGGTGCCGGGCATGAAGATTCACGTTATAGCGGTCGGTAAGCTGAAGGAAAAGTTCTGGGTAGATGCTTGCGCCGAATACGTTAAACGCTTGAAGGCGTACGCGAAAGTGACGGTTCAGGAGATTCCCGATCGCGACCCTGCGAAAAGCGGCGGCGAGGAGGGCGCTCGTAGGATCGAGGGCAAAGGCATCCTCGAGGCTCTGCCCGAGCATTCCCACGTTATTCTTCTCGATGTGGGCGGAAAGCAACTTTCAAGCGAAGGCATCGCCGCCCGCATGGATGCGCTTATGCTCTCCGGTGTAAGCGACATTACGTTTGTCGTCGGCGGATCGGGCGGTGTGAGCCGCGGTGTGTACGATTTTGCGGACGAGCACCTATCGTTCGGCAAAATCACGCTTCCGCATAATCTTGCACGCGTGGTGCTTCTAGAGCAGATATATCGCGCGTTCAAAATCAGCCGCGGAGAGCCCTACCATAAATAGAGCTTTCACGACATAAGCAATATGGGCGAACCAGGTTTCCAGCATGCCGCTTGGAGGCCTGGTTCGTTTTCTCTTTCCCAAATGCGGTGTGGGTTGTTTCGCCGAAGATGCGGATTGACCGGAATCGGCTGGATTACTGAATACCCTCGCTTTAGACCGAGTTCAAGTCAGATGTTTTCGGTCTCATGCGTCCAGATACGTTCGAAGATTTTTCGGCCTCCGCTTTTTCGATGCATATCAAAAGCGTGGACGCGCTTTTTCGTATGATGACCGAATAACAATTTCAGCGGAGCGCATGCTCCGTTTTTACCATAAGGAGTTTGTATGACTGCTCGAAAAAAAGACGAACCTCGCATGTCCGCCGAGGACCGTCTTTCCATATACGGCATTTTGAAAAAGAACTTTTCTTTCGATGAGGATTACCCCCTTGCCAATCTTGGTTGGTGTTTTGTTCGCGAGGGAATCAACAAGGAAGACTACGGCTTTCTGAAGCTTAAGGCGATGCTTGAGGAGATGGTCGATTTCGTAAGCACTTCCACGAAGGAAATCGGGGGAGTGTCGCAGTCGATGTTTGCTCTTCATGAGTTCGCTCCGTTCGAAGAAAAGCTTGCGGAAGAGGACGAATCGGAGGATACGCAGGAAGGCGCTTCTGGTTCCGAAGAGAAGCCGGAAGCATCCGAAGCGTCTTCCGATGCGAAAAAGGACAATAAGCAGAGTTCTTCAGAAGTTATTGCTGATGAAGAAAAGTATAAAAAAGAAACTAACACTAAAAACAACAGTAATAAAAAAATAGAAACTAGAAGTGAAAAAGAAATAAGCGCCGAATTGGGCCCCGAAAATACAAAGGGAGATAAAGAGGGAAAAGATAGCAAAAAAGTTTCAGCTACTAAAGACGAAAATGATTCTAAAGACAAAAATGGAATCAAAAGCGAAAAAGCAATAAACAACAAAAATGAATCTAACAATAAAAAAGTAGCTAAGGAACAAAAAGATACTAAAGAGGCTAAGAAAACAGATGAGGATACAGGAAGCAAGGGCGATCGTCGTTCGTCTGTAGCCGCTTTGCCCTCGCCAGCGCAGGGCGAAATAGCCCCGTCGCGCCGTTTGGAATCTCCCAAGGGTTCTTCGTCGAAGCAGAAGACGAGGTCTTCCTCGAAGTCCGCTTCACGTTCTCAGATTGCCCCGCGCGCATCGGGGGGTAGGCCTCGGCGACGCGTTGTTCCCGGCAAAGCTCTCGAGCGTTTCGGCTATCTTGAACATGGCCCGAGTTCCTCCGCACGCTTGCTAATCTGGCGCTCGATGAGCCGTGGGATTTCTGCAATCAAGACATCGGCGAGGCAACGCGTAAGTACGACATCCTCCACAACTACATCCGCTACACGTTCTACCGCCTGACCCTCGAGGACAAGATAGGCTTTTCGTCGGACGAGGATTTCGCCGTGTTCAATACCGGTCTGGTGGATAGGCATTATGAGGACATCTATGCATGCTTTGAGCCGTCCGATCCCGAGCGCCCCGAAGAGGCTCGTTATGCGTGGTCATTCGCAGGCTTTTGCACGGCCGGTACAGGAAGGCTCGGCAAGCGACTGGTTCGCGAGCTTAGCCCGCTTCCTCAGCCGGCGAGCTATCTTGAACGCAAGGAGGACCTGCTGTTCGACCTCGATCGAGAGGTTGTTTGCGATGTCCATCACATTGTTGTAGACAACGTGCACAGACTGCCGGTGAATTTCCTGCGCGATGAGCTGGCTTCTTCTCAGGAATGTTTGGGCATTCTTGCCGGTATCGAGGATTTGACGGACGGCGCGCGTGGCGATAGGTTCGAGAAACTGCGTATTGTCATCGAAAACGACACGCGTCTCTTCAACAGGCTGAGCACAAGCATCAATGCCGCCATCGACGTCGCGAAACGTCAGGTCCGCTGGAATTACAAGACCGCTGTTCCTGCGTATTACCCGCGTACGAACAGCATGAACCTGTTGCTTCCGCTCATTCTCACCGATTCGCCGACGCCGGACGTGGCGCTTGTCGTTGAGTTGCAGAAATCGGGGAATTACCAGGGGCAGACCGTGGTCACCATGGCTCAGGCTTACAGGGATGCGCGCCTGCTGTGCCGCCCCTACATCGATTGGCTTTCTCCAGCTTCGATTATCGACGCCGCCGAAGAGGAAGACGAAGAGGAATAAGGCATGGATTCCAACACTGCTGCATCCTGCACATCATCGGATCGCGGGTCCTTTCTGGTAGGGGTCCTTTCGGACACGCATGGAACGTTGCCGCGATCGGCCTATGCGGAGCTTGCGGATTGCGACCACATCATTCACGCGGGCGATATCTGCGGCCCCGATATTCTGGCGGAGCTTGAAACGCTGGCGCCCGTGACGGCGGTTTTGGGCAACAACGATTATCGGGAATATGGCGCCGCGGCGGACAAGTTTGCCTCGGTGAAGATGGCGGGGGTGTCGTTTCTGGTGACGCACAAGCCCGATGATTTGGAGCGCGCTCTTCGCGGCTGTACGTCGGCGCTTCAGCCGGGCGATCCCGTTCCTGATGTTGTGGTGCATGGGCATACGCACATCCCGCGTATTGTGAAAGGCAAGGATGCTCGGCCTGCGACGTTGCTGGTTTGTCCCGGCTCGGTCACGCGTCCGCGGGGCGGCTCTTCGCCCATGGTGGCGAAGCTTGTGCTCTGCGGCGGCGCGGTGGAAAGCGCTCGCCTGGTCGAACTGACGTGCGGCTAGGCGATAGATGACCTTGCTCCAGGGTGTTTTTTACGAAGCGAATGAAGATAGGAGTTCCCTATGAAGCTCGATACTGCTGAAGTGCAGGAGATTATTGCGAACGATCCTCATATGCTGCTGGTTGACGTACGCGGCAAAGAGGAATTCGACGCCGGGCATATTCCCGGCGCCGGATGCATGCCCGCCGAAGAGATGCTCGATTGCCTTTACGACGAGGCGCTTGGCGAGCGCGGATTGGACGCCATCGCGAACATGCGCGGGATGGAGCTTTCCGACGACGCATCGGTCATCGTGCTTTATAGCGCCCACGGAGAACGTAGTGCGCAGGTGCTGCAGCATATGGAAGCGATCGGCTACGTGAACGTTTACGATGCCGGCGCTCTTGACGAGTGGCCTTACGACGTGGTGACCACTGCGGAAGAGCAGGCTGTGGCGGCGGCGCTTGCGGCGTCCGACGTTGTTGCACACGATGATGCATGCGGCTGCGGCCACGACCACGAGCATGTACATGGGGGCGGCTGCGGTTGCGGCCACGACCATGCAGCCCGCGATGAGCATGTGCACGGAGATTCGTGCGAAGGCGGTCATACTCATTCGCACGCATGCGGCCGCTAGTAATTGCGCATGCGGTCGGGTTTCGCTGAGGCGCCCGGTCGTCCTCATTGTCCTGATTGTCTGTATGTCGCCGAAAGGGGGTGTGTCGTGAATAGCGCCATGCTCATCGTGAACCCGAATTCGGGAAAGAAAGAAGGGCGTGCTCTTTCGGAACGGGTGGCGGCGCACCTTGGCGAGCATTTTTCCAGCGTGGACGTGCGGCTGTCGTCGTGCGCGGCCGATGTCGAGGTGTGGGCGCGCGAGGCGCGCGAGCGGGAATACGACGCCTTGTTCGTCATGGGAGGAGACGGCACGGTGGGCTTGAGTTTTCACGGGCTGTTTGACGGCGCGCGCGAAAGCAGCCGCCTGCCTGCTTTCGGCCTGATTCCCGGAGGTACGGGCAACGGGTTGGCTCGTACTCTCGGCGTTGCACCCGATGCTTTGCGGGCGGTTGAGTCATACGATTTCTCCGAAACCACTCTTCTTGATGTCGGGTTGGTCAACGGGCGGCCGTTCGCCTATACCGTAACAGGGGGAACGCTGCCTGAGGGCATTCGAAAAGTGTCGCCCGAGCTCAAATCTCGATACGGGTTTCTCGCCTACGTGGCAAGCACGATTTTGCGTATGGGCGATGGAGAGCATCATGCTCTGCGTATCGTGGTCGATGGGGAAGAGCGCAAGGAAGACATCAGCTCGTTTTCGGCATTTTCCGCGAATGCCTTGGCGAATGAGTTTTCCAGGTACCAGACAAGCGTGGCCGACGGGGAGATTCATTTGATTGCGCTCAGGGACGCATCGCTTCTTTCACTGCTTGCTCTTCTTCCGGACATATTGATGCATGCTGTGGACGGGGACGACCGTGTGCTTTTCCTGCACGGAAAGACAATCGAGATTTCGTGCGTCGATGGTGGGCTTTGCTGCGGGGTCGACGGTGACGACGGCCCGTGCCTGCCCGTCAAACTTACCGTTCGTCCAGGTGCGTTGCGCATGTTTGCTCTGAAAGAGGGGTAATAGCCGCGGGTACGATAGGGGACCGATATGGGTGATGTGGCCGTACAGATTCGGGGCATGAGGAAAAAGAGCGGAAGTTTCGTTCTTGATATCGAGCGTTTCGATGTTTTCTTCGGGTCCGTCGTTGGTCTTGTTGGGGAAAACGGCGCGGGTAAAACCACGCTTTGAACATCATGGCGGGACGGTCTCGTTTTGACGAGGGCTCACTGCTTTTCTCGGATGAATTGAAAAGCGCTCGGGGCGTTTCGGTTGCATGCGTGTTCGACCGGCCCGATATAGACGGTCTGCTCTGCGCGTGGGATATCGATGCGGTTTTTCGCAACCTATACCCAGACTGGTCGACCGATGAGTTCTTCTCTTACATCGATGGATACGGAATCGACCGCGATAAGCGCATCGAGGCCATGTCCCGTGGAATGAAGACCAAGACGATGCTTTCAATAGGGCTTTCGCATGGAGCGAGGCTTCTTCTGCTTGACGAGGTTACGTCTGGGATAGACCTTTACCCGAGAAGCGACATGCTTGGCACGATACGGCCATATGCCTTGGAGAAGAATGCGACCGTGGTGCTTTCGTCCCATATCGTGAGCGACCTTGAACTTGCCGCCGATTATTGCGCCGTCCTTTCTTCGGGATCATTCGTTCCGATGGATTCGATGGCGGCTATCAGGGACGCTTCGGGTTCCATGTCAACAGAGGAGTACTTGGTTTCTCTTCGTAACGAGGGGGTGTTTTCTCGTTTATGAAGGCATTGATAATTAACGATCTTATTCTTGTTCGAAAAAGCATTTCTTGGTCGTATCTTTTCCCTCTCG
This sequence comes from Slackia sp., assembly GCA_047240885.1. Lineage (GTDB taxonomy): Bacteria > Actinomycetota > Coriobacteriia > Coriobacteriales > Eggerthellaceae > Slackia. Next base: position 18,224 of record JBKTHK010000016.1, read on the forward strand.
TGGTCATTGCCATCTCTTCCTTCGGCAATGTTGGCTTTCTGCTCATGGTGATGCCGATGGTCGTGCTGTTTCTGGCAAACAGCCCGGTGGTGAACCTGTTTTCCCGAGAAGAGGCAAGCGGCTGGCGCGTTGCTCTTCGCTCCTTTCCCGTAACGGGGCTTGAGGTGGCCGCTGCTCTCCTTGCGGCTGCGTTTGCGGTTATGGGCGTGCTGGTGCTTGTTGTCGCTTTTGCGGCTGATGTTGAATTCGAAGGTGCTTATATCGGCTTGGCCTTGGGTGTTTGGTTGATTCTGGCGTACGATTCGCTGCTGTTTCCGTTTCTTTGCCGCTTCGGGTCAAGTAAGGCGAACATTGCGACGCTCACCCTCGTAGGGACAATGATTATTGCGATGTATCTGCTCCAGCGGTACGGCACGACCTTCGAGCCGGTGTTTTCCGTGCCATTTCCAGCCCTTGTAGCGGGTGCGTATGTTCTTCTGGCGGCCATTATGATCGCGTCGGTCTTCATCTCGGCAAGAATACTTTCCGCCGAATTTCCTGCTCGAGATTTCTTGGCGTGATCGGGGCGCAGCCGAGCGGTGATAGTCATTCGGATGCGGTTTTGCACGACGGCTTGCTTGGAGTTTTGTGTCGTGGTCGGCGGGAGGTTGCGATGCCCGTGCAACAATCTGTTGCTTGGACGGCCCCTCGATGCTGTTCATAATGAAAGTGTAGTGGCATTATAGAGAGGATTCTTCATGCTTCTGAAAGACGTACTTCTCCGTTTGCGCCATGAGCGTGGTCTGACTCAGCAAGATTTGGCGGAAAAGCTTTATGTGACCAGGCAGGCCGTTTCTCGTTGGGAAACGGGGGAAACCGCTCCTGGCATCGACGTGATCAAGCTGATCGCGACGGTTTTCGACGTGCCCGTCACGGCGCTTTTGGACATGCCCGAGCATTACTGCCAGAGCTGCGGCATGACGTTCACCGATGAATCGCAGTATGCCTTCGAGGCCGACGGCGCACGGACGCACGATTGGTGCAAATGGTGCTACGACAAGGGCGCGTACACCTACGAAACCGACATGGAATCGATGATCGAGGAATGCGCGCCCCGCATGGCACAGGCGATGGGCTGGAAGCTCGATGAGGCCGTGTCGCTGTTAGGTGCGGTTCTTCCGCATCTTGAGCGATGGAAAAAGGAATGCGCCCGGTAACCTGCGGGCCTTTCATCCATCCGACCGCTGGGGCGGCGCTTTCTACGCTTTGAACTGCATGGCGCAGTAGCGTGCGTAGGTGCCGCCGAGGGCGATTAGCTCGTCATGCGTGCCTTCTTCGACAACGCGCCCTTCGTCAACGACGGCAATTTTATCGGCGTTGCGAATGGTGGAAAGCCTATGCGCGATTACGAGTGTGGTGCGTCCTTTCGACAGCTCGGCGAGTGATTCTTGCACATGGCGTTCGCTTTCGTTGTCGAGCGCGCTCGTGGCCTCGTCCAGAATCAGGATCGATGGGTTTTTCAAGAAGACGCGCGCGATCGAGATGCGCTGCTTCTGCCCGCCCGAAAGGCGTGCGCCGCGCTCGCCCACGTAGGTGTCGTAGCCGTTTTCGAATTCCATGATGGTGTCATGGATGTTCGCCCGCTTGGCCGCCTCGATTACTTCCGCATCGCTTGCGGTGGGGTTGCCGTAGAGGATGTTGTCGCGGATGGTGCCGTCGAACAGGTACACATCCTGCTGCACGATGCCCACGGTGCGGCGCAGCGACGCCAGCGTGACGTCGCGCACGTCGGCGCCGTCGATGCTCACGCGCCCCTCGCACACGTCGTAGAAGCGGGGGAGCAGCGAACACGTGGTAGTTTTGCCGCCGCCGCTTGGCCCCACGAGCGCCGTGGTTTTGCCGGCGGGTGCATGCAGGGTGAAATCGTGCAGTACGTCGGTTGCGCCGTCGTAGGAGAACGAGACGTTTTCGTAGCGAATGTCTCCGCGCACGCCCGAACCGCCCGTTTCGTTCGAGCTGATGTTTGCGCATGCGGCCCTCTCCAGCTCTACGGCTCCTGGACGGTCCTGGATGGCGGGCGTGATTGCCATGATTTCCGCGAAGCGACGGAACCCTGCATAACCTTTCTGGAATTGTTCGGCGAAGTTGATAAGCTGTTCGATTGGCGAGAGGAAGATGCCGATGTAGAGGGCGTAGATCGCCAGGTCGGTGGGCTCGATCTGCCCCTGCACCATGAAGTAGCCGCCACCTACAACGACGATGGTATAAAGCAGGCCCGTGAACAGGGAATTCACGGCATGAAAGCGCCCCATGAACTTGTACGAGCGTTCTTTGGTGTCCACGAACAGGCGGTTGGTGCGTTCGAATTTCTTCGCTTCGAGCACTTCGTTGCCGAACGACTTCACCACGCGCATGCCGCCAAGGGCGTCTTGGATGCGCGAATTGACGCCCGCCATGGTGCGGCGATTCTCGGTGAAAATGACGCGTTTGCGATAGTTGATCCATGTCGCATAGGCTGCCATAACCACGGTGCACACAAGCATGATTAGCGTCAGCGGCACGTTGATGAAGAACAGCAGCACGAACGATCCGATGATTTTCAGTGAGCAAATGAAGATGTTTTCAGGTCCGTGGTGTGCCAGCTCCGATACGTCGAACAGGTCGGTGACCAGGCGGCTCATCATTTCGCCGGTGGTGGTCTTGTCGTAGTAGGAAAAGCTGAGGCGTTGGTATTGGTCAAACAAATCGGCGCGCATATCGGCTTCCATACGCGCACCCATGACGTGACCCCAACGGGCGATGAACCATTGGCAGCCCGTGCGCAGCAGGTAGAGGGCGACCATGCCGGCGCAGATGAGCCCGAGCGCGCCCATGACTACGGGCGCTGGCTGCAAGAAGAAATCACGCGTGAAGAAGTTGAGCAGCTGGGGAAACGCCAGGTCGATGCAGGCGAGCAAGGTGGCGCACACCAAATCGAACCAGAAGAGGAACTTGTACTTGCTGTAATAGCCTATGAACTTCTTAAACACCTGGGTGCCAGAGATGGACGGCGCATGAGATGCGGCGGTGTTTTGGGCGGGAGAGGTCGATGGGGACACGGATATCCTTTCGTTGCGCGAGGCAATCGAGCGCGGTTCGTATGATTTGGAAAACGCGGTCTATGGTAGTACGTCTGCTGCACGCCGGCGAGCGATGCGCCCAAGAGAGCAGGGAATCTGCAAGTGCGGTGCATGCTTGCCTGGTGATGGGTCGCGGCAAGGTGCATAAGGGAGAATCAGCCCGACTTCTGCGCTTCTGAAATGGAAAAATGCACGAAAACGCGGTCAATCACTCGAATTTTGTACGAAACGTATCAAAACGACTGCATCGGAGCCCTGTGCAGGTCCGAAAGGCTTTAGCTTAATCAACATAATACTGCTTTATGTTGATTATCATTGTCTTATTTGGCTCGCACAATCTGGCTAATGATACGTTTCGTGAAAAAACTGAGTCCGCAGCAGCAAATCCGTGCACTATAGGCGTATACGCATCGCCAACATGTCGGATGCCGCCTTCGTACCCAGGTGAATTCGGGGCGCAAAGGCGCTCTGGCAACCGCTACGCGAGACCAACGGCATTGTGTCTTTTTCGCGCGTGTCGCTTTTCCAAACGGAGTTGCGATGCCGACAATCGATGCGCCGCTGGTATGTAAGCCAAATTGTAGGAATATGCCCCGATAAGTAAAAAGATGGGCGGAAACCCTCTCGGATTTCCGCCCATCTCGTCTTGCTGTCTGTTTTCGCATCCAGGCGTGCTATCGGGCGTCCTCTTGCGTCCTGTCAGACGCTACGCCCACTTCAGAAACGCGCGGTAGGCCTTGAGCGTCTCGTAGAGGTCGGCCTTGTCGACGACCTCCCACGGCGCGTGCATGTTGAGCACGGCCACCCCGCAGTCGATGACGTTCATGCCGTACTTGGCGAGGATATAGGCGATGGTGCCGCCGCCTCCAACATCGACTTTACCCAGTTCAGCGGTCTGGAACGCAGCATCGCCCTTTTCCATGATGGCACGGATGCGTGCCATGTATTCGGCGTTGGCGTCGTTGGATCCGCTTTTGCCACGGCTGCCGGTGAACTTGTTGAACACCACTCCGCGACCGAGATACGCCGCGTTCTTCGTCTCGAACGCACTTGCATAGGACGGATCGAAGCCTGCAGAAACGTCGCTGGAAAGCATGCTTGAGTTTGCCAGGCAGCGGCGCAGCGGCAAATCGCCCGCCTGTCCCGCAAGATCCATGATTTCGGCGATGGTGTTCTCGAAGAACATGGAGGTCATGCCCGTGGCGCCGACGCTGCCGATCTCCGCTTTGTCCACAAGAATGCACACGCCCGTTTTCTCCAGGTCGCTTGCTTCGAGCTGGGCGATCAGGCTGGGGTAGGCGCATACGCGGTCGTCGTGGCCGTAGCCGATCACCATGGATTTGTCGAAGCCGCAGTCGCGGGCGGCGCCTGCAGGAACCACCTCGAGCTCGCTCGAGAGGAAGTCAGCCTCCGTCATATCGTATTTTTCAGCAAGGATGGACAGCAGCAGCGCCTTGACGGGTTCTTTTTCCGCCAGTTTATCCAGCTCGTCGGCTTGGGCCCCGGCTGCCTTTTGATGCGCGTCGGCGGCTTTTGCGGGACGGCTTCCGACGAGGATGTCGAGATTTTCGCCTTCGACCACTTCAGACGCCTTTTTTTGAAGCTGGTCTTGTGCCAGGTGTACCAGCAGGTCGGTGACGCAGAACACGGGGTCACCTTCGTCTTCGCCCATGTTCACCTCGACGACGCTGCCGTCTTTCTTGGCGATTACGCCATGGATAGCCAAGGGCAGCGTGACCCATTGGTATTTTTTGATGCCGCCGTAATAGTGCGTGTCAAGCAGCGCGAATCCGCCCGCTTCATACAGCGGGTTCTGCTTGATGTCCAGGCGGGGGCTGTCAATGTGGGCGCCAAGGATATTGAGACCTTCTTCCATGGGTCGACGGCCGACCTGTGCCAGGATGACCGACTTGCCGAAGCATTCGGCGTACACTTTATCGCCCGCTTTGAGCACGGCGCCCGCTGCCCGCGCTTCGTCAATGGAGATATAGCCTGCCGCGCGGGCCATGGACACGGCCGTGGCTGCGCATTCGCGCTCGGTCTTGTTTTTGGTGATGAACGTTTTGTAGTCGGCGGCGAAGGTCTCGACTTTCGCGAGGTCGGCTTCGTCGTAAGAAAGCCACGCGTTTCTATGTTCCATGATGCTTCTTTCTCTCGGCTCAATCCGGGCGCGTGTCCTTGCAGCGTGCGGTCGCGCTCGGGTATGGTTGCTGATGCGGGCATGGTACCACGTGGGGTGGAGGCATTGTGCAAGGTGATTTTGGTGCAATTTTCGTGAAGCAAGGCAACTGCTTGACGCTATTTTTGCCAAGGGGTCGTTTCAAATACGTTTCTGAAGCATATAATGTTCCGTTATAACGTTTCAGCCTCGAAGATGAAGGAGAAGCCATATGGCGTTCTATTATGAGGAGCCTCGCGCACCTTTAACGAGTACCTGCTGGTTCCCGGTCACACGCCCGCCAGCTGCATTCCGACGAAGGTCAGCCTGAAAACGCCGTTGGTTCGTTACCGCAAAGGCGAGGAGGAATGCCCCCTTTCGCTGAACATCCCCATGGTTTCCGCCATTATGGCCGCCGTCTCCGACGATCGCATGGCCGTGGCGCTTGCAACCGAGGGCGGTCTGTCCTTCATCTATGGCAACCAGACCATCGAAGACCAGGCTGCCATGGTCTCCCGCGTAAAGCAGCACAAGGCGGGATTCGTTGTGAGCGACGCAACCCTTTCTCCGGATAGGACGCTCGATCAGGTGCTCGAGCTCAAGGAGGCAACGGGCCACTCCACCATGCCCGTTACCGACGACGGTGAGCCCCACGGCAAGCTGCTCGGCGTGGTGACTGAGCGCGACTACCGTCTGTCTCGCATGTCTCTGGACGCCAAGGTCGTCGATTTCATGACCCCGCGTGAAAAACTCATCGTCGCTCCTGCGGAAACCTCTCTCAAGGAAGCGAATGACATCATCTGGGAGCACAAGCTCAACAGCCTCCCTCTCGTTGATGCCGAAGACCGTCTTGTCTATATGACCTTCCGCAAAGACTACGATTCTCACAAAGACAATCCGCTCGAGATGCTCGATGCCGAAAAGCGCTATATCGTGGGCGCCGGCATCAACTCCCGCGACTATGCCGAGCGCGTTCCCGCCCTGGTCGAGGCCGGTGCAGACGTGCTGTGCATCGACTCCTCCGAAGGCTTCTCCGACTGGCAGAAGATGACCATCGAATGGGTGCGTGAGCACTACGGCAACGATGTCAAGATCGGTGCCGGCAATGTGGTCGACCGTGAAGGCTTCCGCTTCCTGGCAGAGGCCGGAGCAGACTTCGTCAAGGTGGGTATCGGCGGCGGTTCCATCTGCATCACCCGCGAAACCAAGGGTATCGGCCGCGGCCAGGCAACCGCTACCATCGAAGTTGCCAAAGCGCGTGACGAGTATTTCGAGGAAACCGGCATTTACGTGCCCATCTGCTCTGACGGCGGCATCGTCTACGACCATCACATCTCTTTGGCGTTGGCCATGGGCTCCGACTTCGTCATGCTGGGCCGCTACTTCGCTCGCTTCGACGAAAGCCCTTCGAACAAGGTCGTCGTCAACGGCACCTACATGAAGGAATATTGGGGCGAGGGTTCTGCCCGTGCCCGCAACTGGGGCCGTTATGACTTGGGTGGCAAGAAGTCCCTTTCTTTCGAGGAGGGCGTCGACTCTTACGTTCCCTATGCAGGCAGCCTGAAGGACAATATCGCCGTTACGCTGCTTAAGATTCGCTCCACCATGTGCAACTGCGGCGCTCTTACCATTCCCGAGTTCCGCGACAAGGCGAAGCTTACGGTTGTTTCTTCGACGTCCATCGTCGAAGGCGGCGCTCACGACGTCCTCCTGAAGGACAAGACTCCCTACGTGAGCAAGGTGCGCTAAGCGCCAATTCTGTCCACCGAGGAAAGTAGTTCTCATCAGGTACGTAAAGAACATATCCGCGTTGCTGCTGGCCGGTGTGCTGGCAGCAACGCCTTTCATACCCATGACCCCTTCCGAGGCGTGGGCGGATGATGTTTCCGATGCTCAGGCTACGCTCGAGCAGGCGGAAGAGCGTCTGACCCAGATCAGCCAGGAGCATGCGAAGCTGCAAGAGGAGGCCGAAGGCCTGCAGACTCAGATCGATGCTGCTATCGAAGGGGTTATGGACGCTCAGTCTGAGGTTCAAGAGGGCCGAGAGCATCTCGGCGAAATGCTCTCTCGCGAGTACAAGACGGGCGGCATCGGTTTGCTTACGGTCCTGTTCGAATCCGAGAACCTTAACGAGCTCGTCAACAATCTCCATTATCTCGATGCCGTCCAGCAGGCGCAGGCAGACGAAATAGAGCTGCAACGTCAGCGCCAGGAAGCGTTCAATACCGCCCTTGACGATTTGAACACCAAGAAAGACGAGCAGATGAAGAAAATCTCCGAGGCGGAGCAAAAAACCGCCGAGGCTGCTCAGGTTGTGTCCAACGCCGAAACGAAGCTTGCCGATGCGAAAGACGCCGCTGCTGAAGCCGAGCGTCTTGCCGAGCTCAAGGCGCAAGCTGAAGCTTTGGCGAAGGAGCAGGAGGAAAAGCAAGCTGCTGTCGAAACGCCCGCCGAGCCCGAGCCTGAGACGCCTTCGCAGTCTGAAAGCACCGACAATAACGGCGCAGGCTCGAATACGGACAATGCTGGCTCGAATGCAGGCAATTCGGGCGGGTCTTCTTCAGGCGGAAACGCTGGCGGATCCTCCGATTCGCAGACCGGCTGGAAGACGGGTTCTGCCTCGGCGTACGGCTCGGAAAGCGATGGCACGCTTGGCGGCAGGACTGCTACGGGCGCCATTGTGACCGAGAGCTCGATGGGCGTTGCCGTCCCTCTTTCATGGTCGAATGCCCGTTCGTATTTGGGCAGGCAGGTTGAAATCAGCTATGGCGGCATGACCGTAATCGCCACGGTCAACGACCTTGGGGCATGGGCGGCGATCTCGCTCTCTCGATTTGCAACCAGGTGTATGGCGCGCGTTCGGCGCAAGCTCGTGCTTCGATTGGGGCGTGCGTACGGTGAGCTACCGCTTCCTGTAGGCTGTTGTTGTAACTGTTTGATTCGAAAACGCTTGGACACTGCGCTCCAGGCGTTTTTTATTTCGGCATTAACCAGTTTCGTGTTCGGGCATCTGTCTGCATACTGTGCAATATCCCAGATGGGCGATTGCGGGAAGCCAGGATATTTTGTCTCGGGATTTCCTCATTCTTGCACGCCGCCGTATAATAGGACGAATTCGTGTTTCAAAGGCCGCGAGGCCATACACCGAGCAATCATCAGGAGCTGCAGATGAAAGAATACAACCCTCATGAAATAGAGCCGCGATGGCAGGCGGTATGGGAGGAGAACGGCCAGAACGTCATGGCCGAGGATTCTTCCAAGCCTAAGAAATACGTGCTCGAAATGTTCCCGTATCCTTCGGGCGATCCCCATATGGGTCATGCGCGCAACTATTCCATCGGCGACGTTATTGCTCGCTATTCCAAGATGCGCGGTTACGACGTGCTTCATCCTATGGGTTGGGATGCTTTCGGCCTTCCTGCAGAAAATGCGGCCATCAAGCACAATGGCCATCCTGCCACGTGGACGTACGGCAACATCGAAACCCAGCGCAACGTGTTCAAGCGTATGGGCTTCTCCTACGACTGGGACCGTACGGTGCGTACCTGCGACAAGGAATACTATCGTTGGGGTCAGTGGATTTTCCTCAAGATGTGGGAAAAGGGCCTGGTCGAGCGTCGCAGCAATCCGGTGAACTGGTGTGAATCTTGCCATACCGTGCTTGCGAACGAGCAGGTTACCGACGGCGTATGCTGGCGCTGCGGCAACGCTGTAGAGCGTCGCGAGCTTGAGCAGTGGTATTTCAAGATTACCGAGTACGCCCAGGAGCTGCTCGACGATCTTGACAAGCTTGAGGGCTGGCCCGAGCGCGTCAAGCAGATGCAGGCAAACTGGATTGGCCGCTCTGAAGGCGCCGAGGTCGATTTTGCTCTGTGCGATGCCGACGGCAACCCCATGGAGGGTCACGATATCACCGTTTTCACCACGCGCCCCGATACGTTGTTCGGCTGCTCCTTCTTCCTACTTGCTCCTGAGTATGACGGCCTGATTGAACTGGTCGAAGGCACCGAATACGAAGCCGCCGTACGCGAGGTCATGGAAGGAGCCGAGAAGGTGACCGCGGTCGAGCGCGCCCAGGGCGAGCTCGAGAAACACGGCGCGTTCACGGGCCGCTATGTGGTCAACCCCATTAACGGCAAGAAGGTTCCCGTCTGGGTTGCCGACTATATCGTGGCCGATTACGGCACCGGCGCAGTCATGGCTGTTCCGTGCGGCGATCAGCGCGACTTCGAATTCGCTCGCAAGTACGGCCTCCCTGTTCCTCCCATCATTCTTCCGAAAGAGGACGAGCTGTACGAGCAGCTCAAAGACCAGCAGGATATGGTGGTCGAAAACGTCGATTGGGAGCAGTCCTTCGAAGCTACGGGCTATCTGGTACAGTCAGGCAAATACACCGGCATGGAGGGCGGCAAGCATTCTCCTGCCGTGGATGCGATCATTGCCGACCTTGAGGCGCAGGGCAAGGGTAAGCTTTCCGTGCAGTTCCGTCTGCGTGACTGGCTGATCAGCCGTCAGCGTTATTGGGGCAACCCCATTCCCGCAATCTATTGCGACGAGTGCGGCATTGTGCCTGTTCCTGAAGAGGATCTGCCGGTCGAGCTGCCGCTGGACCTCGACATCACCAAGGGCGAGCAGCTGGCCGATCATGCTGAATTCGTCGAATGCACGTGCCCGAAGTGCGGTCGTCCCGCTCGTCGCGAGACTGACACCATGGATACGTTCACCTGCTCGAGCTGGTACTATCTGCGCTATTGCGATCCTCATAACGAAAATCTGCCGTTCGCTCCCGAAAAAGCGAATCGCTACATGCCGGTCGATCAGTACATCGGCGGTATCGAGCACGCTATCCTGCACCTGCTGTACTCGCGCTTCTTCACCAAGGTCCTGCGCGATGCCGGCATGGTCGATTTCGACGAGCCGTTCACCAACCTGCTGTGCCAGGGTATGGTGAAAGACGAGCACGGCGAAACCATGTCCAAGTCGAAGGGCAACGTTGTTTCCCCGGTGGATATGATGGACGAATACGGTGCGGACGCTGTGCGTACCTACATCTTGTTCATGGCTCCTCCCGACAAGGACCTCGATTGGAACGAGGCGGGTCTTGGCGGCATCTATCGATTCCTGAATCGCGTGTGGCGTATTGCGTACGACCTGATGGGCGAAGCAGGGGACGAGACGTATTACCAGGAAGGCGCTGCGACCCCGGAGCAGGCTGCAGAGCCGCGAAGGTCTTGCTGCGCGAGCGTCATCGTGTTGTGGGCAAGGTGACCGACGACTTCGATCGCAACAACTTCAACACCGCTATCGCTGCCATCATGGAGCTGGTCAATGCTGCAGGTGATTACCTGCGCAAAGCTGCCCCGATCGGCGCGATGCCGCGCTCGGCCGCGACGTGGCCGAGACCATCGTTAAGCTGCTTGCTCCGATGTCTGCGCATCTTTCCGAAGAGCTGTGGCATACGCTTCTCGGTCACGAGACCAGCGTCCATAGCGAGGTGTGGCCGACGTTCGATCCTGAGATGGCGAAGGCCGACGAAGTGGAGCTTGCCGTTCAGATCAATGGCAAGGTGAAGTCCCGTATCACGGTTGCCGCCGATGCGGATGAGGCTGCAATCCTCGAGGTTGCCCTGAATGCCGTTTCCAATGCGCTCGAAGGCAAGAACGTGGTAAAGAAAATCGTTATTCCCGGTCGCTTGGTAAACATCGTCGCCAAATAGGATTTCTTGAGAGACCCTCCGACGCATCGGGGGGTCTTTTTTTGGCGATAGGCGTCGTTTGCGGGTGTGCTTTTGTGTTGCATTCTTGCAGGTCGCTTTCTTTTCCCGTGAATGTTTTCCACGATGCGAAAGGGTGCTACCGATGGAGTAGGATTCTGCCTGCAACGCAAAAATCGAGGAACGCCGAACGGGTGTCATTCGCGATTCTTGCCTCGATGCCGAAGATGCAATCTGCCAAACCAGACAAGTGGGATTCTGTCCGACGTTTGGGGCGTTCGTGCTGAAGCCGGCGGGGTTGCACCGTGGCGGTTTACGGGAAGGGGCATCTTGATCCGCGGATTTCTCAAAGGCATAGGGGCCTGCGTGATTGCGTGCGCGCTTGTTGTCGCAGGCGTGAACGCTTGGGTCGTTTTGTCTTCCAAGGGAAGCATGGAATCGCTTGACGAAGCCGTATACACTTCGAGCGATCCGTGCGACTGCATCATTGTCTTAGGGGCAAGCGTTTACGCGGACGGAACGCTCTCTCCCATTCTCCAAAGTCGGGTCGATGCGGCCATTCAGCTTTACAAGCGTGGCGTCGCTCCTGTCATTGTGATGTCGGGAGACGGCCGCGAGGCGAACTACAACGAGCCTTCCGCCATGAAGGAATATGCGGTCTCTTGCGGTGTTTCCGCGGATGATGTTTTTTGCGATCCCGGCGGGTACAACACCTATGACACCATGTGGCGCGTATCGAGGGTGTTCGGGGCGGATAGCTGCCTCGTGGTCACCCAAGAATACCATCTCTACCGAGCGGTTTTCGATGCTCAGGGTGTCGGGATGAACGCTCGCGGCATCGTGAGCGACGAGGGAACGTATAACGATCAGCTTTGGTATGACATTCGCGAGATCGCAGGGCGGACGCACGATTTCTGGAATATCGCTATCGGCGCCGTCCCGGACAATCCAGGCGCGGCCATCAGCTTGTAATGCGCAAACTGCTGCGGGACAAATCCGCTTCGGGCGGATGCATTGTTCGCCTTCGTCTTCATGAACGCTATACTGATCGATGTTCGCGTCGATAAGGAGGGCTCATGGGCATTGCCGACGAAGCGGCGCTGTATGCGCTGGGATATTGGATGCACGAAAACCATCCATCCCGTATTTCGGGGCTGTGCCTCAACGATATCCAACGAAAAACCCCCTGCGACGAATGCAGCGCGATCTGTCCCGCCGGCCTCTCGATTCACGAGAAGGATCCCGATTGGAAAGGCTGCACGGATTGCGGCCTGTGCGTGACGGCGTGCCCTACGCAGGCCATCAACGCGTCGGGTGCATCGTGCAAACAGGTTGATTCTGCGGCCGATGCCGCGCAAGGGTGCGTGGTCTTGGCGTGTCGGCGCTACGAAGGGGCGGCGGATGCGGTGCTTTCCTGCCTTGCTTCGCTTTCCTGGGATGAAATTGCCGCAGTTGCACTGCGCATCCCCGTTGTTCTTAAAACCGGCCCCTGTAAAACCTGTCCCGATGTCCAGGCGGCATCGTGTTTGAGGGAGACGATTCGCCGCGTCAAGGATTTCTACGGGTCCGAAGAGTTTTCTCGCCGCGTGTTTCCCCGCATTCCAGCCGCACTGGCGCAAGAGCACGCCCAAGGCCGCGCGTCGGGGGCGCAGCGGCGTCGTCTGTTCTCGACCTTTGCCGACAGCGTCAAAGAGGGCACGGCTCGCTTATCGGGAAACGAAGAGCTGCCTTCCGTCTCCCGTTCGCGGGCGATGCTGCTTGATGCGCTGGCATCGCTTCCTCTCGAAGAGCGCCCGGTCGTTCGCTGGCTGGCCCTTTCGGAAGATGGGGCGTGTCGCGGTTGCGGCATATGCGTCAAGATGTGCCCGCACGGCGCTTTGTCTTTCGCAGAGGATGCCGAAGGGACGTGCTGCTCGGACGATTCCGTTCCCCGGTTTTTGGCCCATGACGCAAGCCGCTGCACACAGTGCGGGCTGTGCTATCTGAGCTGTCCAGAGGGCAATCTGGGAGGCTGGACGGAATTGCATACGTCGGAGATTCCGGCATTGGCGTGCAATCCTATTCATGTGGCACGATGTGAAAAATGCGGCCGTTTCTTCAAAGAGGAAAAGGGCAGGACAATATGCCCCGCATGCTCGCGTTTCCGCTTTCGCCCTTAGGAACGCATCCTTACAGCTCCGTATTCGACACCAGATTGCTCAGCTCTTGGCGCGAATGGATGTCGAGCTTTCCGTAGATATGCTTGCAGTGCGTGCGGACTGTGTTCTCCGATATGAAGAGGTCCTCGGCAATGGCGGCCATGGAACGGCCGCGCGCGATAAGTTCCATGACCTCGGTTTCGCGCGAGGAAAGGCCGTACTGCACCTTCACGACCAAGCACTGCTTCGAAAGACGGTCGGTGATGACGTGCCCGTCGCTTGCGATGGCTTTCTTCGGCTTCCTCGTTTTTCCAGCGTTTTTCTCTGAGGCCGTCGAGGCCTTTTCCTTGCTGCGTGCGGTAGTGGCGGTAAATTCGATCTGGCTTGCCGATTCGGGCGTTGCTTGCCCGGCGAAAGAGCCCGTGGATGCAAGAAGCGCCATACCAAGTACGTAAGCGGCTATGAGCGAGAGCAGCGTTACCTGCTCGACGCCGAAGATCGTCACGTCGTTCGCGAACCACCCCAGGAGAAAACCAGCGCTCTGCATGACATATGTGACGCTTCCGAAAAAGCCGTATGCGAACACGGGGTTTGTGCCGCGGTCTCGGGATGTTTGGGCGCATTGCATCATCATAATCAGCAGGATGAGGGAGAACGTCATGTACGTCAGGCCTGCGAACAGGCTCAGGCCCGCATGGTGCATGAAAGGGAAAAGCAGCAGTCCCGTAATGATGACGGGATAGACCGTTCGGAAGATGGTGCGAAGGCCGAAGCGAACCGACGAAGTCAGCCACAGCGCCAGCAGGATTAATCCGGCTATCAGAGACCCCGTCATGGAGGCGGAGTTCACCACGTCCGATACAGCGGGATTGACGATTGCTACGCCGCGCGCCAGGCCGCTTGAAAACGCGATGGCCCCAACGCAGAGGGCATCCGCCCGAGAGTCCTTGAGAAGTTGGAGGTAGACCTGCGGGTGCTCCTGGGGAATATCCTCGAACATCGGCTGGTCGAAGGTCATTTCGCGTACGGAAAGCGAAAGACACAGCGCGCAGATGGGCAAAAAGACAAGGGGGACCAGAAACGCCGTGAGTGCGGTGGGCACGGCGTACAGGGCGAAGTAGCATACGCTCGCGAAGACCGTGCCGAGTGCGAGGCGGTAATTGCATGCTTCGCTGGGAATGGAGGAGAAATAGCGCTGCCAAAGCATGAACAGCCCTGCGGTACCCACGCCGAGGAACACACCGCCCGCAAGAATGAAGAGAAGCGTGTACACAGGCAGATACATGGCGGCGATGATGCATGACGACCCGGAGAAGACCATGGCAGTGCTGAGAGTGACAAGCATGCGGCGCGCCTGCTTGGGGAAGTAGTACGAACCGAGCGTGCTTGCTATGAAAGCGGCGCAGAAAGAAAACGTCTGGGAGAGGTAGAACGTTAGCGTTACTTCATCGGTCTGGAAATCTTTCGGCAAAAACGGAAAGATGCCGCCCCATATCTGGGCGGCGTTGATGACGAGGAAGATGGCGTAGCCGATGCTCGATACATGCGGCTTGAGAAGTGTACGGTTCAAAAGGGCGTCCTTTCGCTCATGCCGTAAGTTTGGCAATGCGCGGGAAGATATGCAAGCGCATCAGGGGTGTAGGGGATGAAATCACATGTGAGGTGTGATGCCTTCATCAGGCATTTTAGGTATCTTCCCTTTCATAGGGGCCAGATGATGGCTCAAACACGAGAGGGGGAATGTATGACTACTGAGAACAAGAAGCATGCAGTTTCGCGACGCAATTTCGTGAAGGGCACCTTCGCGGGCGCCGTTGCTGGTGCTGGCTTGCTCGGCGGCGCTTCCATGTACGGCTGTGCTCCGAAGGGCGAAGAGGGAAGCACCGGCGCAGCCGCCGAAGAAACCATCGCATGGAGCCAGTGCAACGTGAACTGCGGCGGCAACTGCGTATTCCAGTGGCACTCCAAAGACGGCAAAGTCGTCTACATGGAGTCCGACAACACCGGAGATATCAACCTTCAGGCACGCGCTTGCCTGCGCGGCCGTTCCATGCGTCGCTGGCTGAATAGCCCCGACCGCTTGCTCTATCCCATGAAGCGCGTCGGCAAGCGTGGCGAAGGCAAGTTCGAGCAGATCAGCTGGGACGAGGCCATTCAGACCATCGCTGACAAGCTGAAGTACACCATCGACACGTACGGAAACGACGCCATCTACGTGAACTATGCGACCGGCATGTATTCCGCTACGGGCAATCCGTCTTCCCGCCTGCTTAATCTTTTGGGCGGCTATCTGAAGCGTAGCTACGACTACTCCACCAATATGCTCTCGGCCGCTTTGCCGTTCCTGTACGGTGACGACTGCGGCCCTTACGACGACGTCTATGCATCTTCCATGACCGAGGCGGAGGCGAATTCCGACCTCGTGGTCATGTTCGGCAACAGCCCGGCGGAAACCCGCATGGGCGGCGCGAATATCGTCTGGGACTTCGCACGCGTGCGCGAGGCCGTTCAGGGTCGTGGCGGCAAGATCGTCAACATCGACTACCGCATGAACGAAAGCGCCTCGGGACATCCTGAGGAGTGGTTGCCGATTCGCCCCGGCACCGACGCAGCGCTCGCTTCCGCAATTGCCCATGAACTCATCGCCAACGATCAGGTGGACAAAGAATTCCTGGATACGTATTGCGTGGGCTATGACGAAGACACCATGCCTGAATCTGCCAAGGGCCAGAACAAGTCCTACAAGGACTACATCATGGGCACCGGCTACGACATGGTGGAAAAGACCCCCGAATGGGCTGCCGAAATCACCCAGATTCCCGCAGACACCATCCGCTCTTTGCGGCCGACCTGGCTTCTGCCGAGGCTCCGTTCGTCGTGCAGGGCTGGGGTCCCCAGCGCCACACCAACGGCGAGGACACCTGCCGCGCTATCTGCATGATTCCTATCCTGCTTGGCAAAATCGGCCTTCCCGGCACCCACACCGGTCAGCGCGAAGCCGAGCCGTCCGTGGCTTTGGTTGGCGGCTTGCCCAGCGGCAAGAACCCGGTCGAGGCATGCATTCCGTGCTACGAATGGGTCAATGCTGTCGACCACGGCAAGGAGATGACTGCCACCAACGCGGGCGTCACCGGCGTCGAGAAACTCAACAACGATATCAAGTTCCTTTGGAACTATGCGGGTAACTGCCTCACCAACCAGCACGGCGACATCAACTACACGCATGAGGTTCTCTCCGACGAGAGCAAGTGCGAATTCATCCTGGTATGGGATACCGTGATGACCGACTCTGCGAAATACGCCGACATCCTGCTTCCCGACGCCATGCGTTCCGAGCAGCTGAACATGAAGACCAACGGCTACACCGAGTGGTATACGGGCGTCGTGGTGGGCGGCCCTGCTCAGGACGCTCCTGGCGAGTGCCGCACCAGCTACGATGTGATGGCCGACATCGCCGATAAGTTCGGCGTGAAGGACCAGTTCACCGAGGGCAAGACGCAGGAAGACTGGATTCGCGAGCTCTATGAAGCCGGCGCCGAGAAAGATTCCGAGATGCCGAGCTGGGATGAAATCGTGAAGCAGGGCGTGTACAAGCGCGAGCTGCCGACCGCTATCGGCCTGAAGGACTTCCGTGACGATCCCGAGGCCAACCCCCTTGCAACCCCCTCGGGCAAGAT
>JBKTHK010000017.1:0-32254 GCA_047240885.1 Slackia sp.
CGCGTGAACCATCCGAGCCTGCCGGGCCATCCCGACCACGACACGTACCGTCGGCTTTTCCCGCACGGTGGCGCATCGATATTCACCTTTGAAATCCGCGGAGGACAGCAGGCCGCCTGGAAGTTCATAGACAACCTGCGCCTCTTCAGCCTGCTCGCCAACGTAGCAGACGTGAAGAGCTTGGTGATACACCCAGCAAGCACCACGCATTCCCAGCTTTCGGAATCCGAGCTGCAGCAAGCATCCATCACGCCTTCAACCGTGCGGCTCTCCATTGGCACCGAACACATCGACGACATTATCGCCGACCTCGACCAGGCCTTCACCGCACTGCAAAGCTAAAGCGGCCCCTCGGCGGTCGGGGCTCCATCGACAAAACAGCGGCCTTCGCAGAGCACGGATCGGCAAGGCCCGTGACGCTCGCCGAAAGGGACGATTTCCCTGCGGTCAAAATGCTACCATTGGGGCATCAAAGCACTGCCAAGGAGGCCGCCATGATGATCTCGACAAAAGGACGCTACGCGATGCGCCTCATGATTGACATCGCCAACCACGAAGACGGCGGCCCGGTCTCTCTCAAAGAAGTCGCGAACCGCGAGGACATGCCGGTGAAATACCTCGAACAGCTCGTACGCCCCCTTACGCGCGACGGCATTCTCCGTAGCGTGAGGGGGCAACGGGGCGGCTATCTTCTTGCGCGCAGCGCATCCGATATTTCGGCGGGCGATATCCTGCGCTGCGTCGAAGGCAGCATAGCGCCCGTAGCATGCCTCTCTCAGCAGACAGTCTGTCCGCGCAAAGACGCCTGCACGACATTCTCTTTCTGGCAAGGCCTCGATGCCGCAATCGACTCCTACGTGGACTCGGTCGCGCTCGAGCAGCTTCGCGCCCCTCATGCACCCTCGTGCAAAGAACTTCGGAGCCTTTCCGAGTGCGCAGACGAGGCGCAAAGCGCCTAGGAGCGACGTCCGCTTGCTCTTGCCGACAGACGCCGCATCTTCTAATATCGAGGATTGCCATCTCGTCGGAAGGAGCACGATGGTTTCTGAACAGAGGCTCGAGGAGCAATGCCCCCCGAAAACATTTCAGAGAGCACGCCTTATCGCGGCATCCGGCCAGAGCATCCTCACGAAGAAGTGCCGCTTCGACCAGGCGGGAACCCATCTTTCGGCGTTCGTGGCATCAAGCCGCGGATGGAACGACAGCTACCGAACCTCGATCACGCTCGACGAGACGAGAGGCCTGATCAAAGACTACGCCTGCACCTGCCCCGCCGCCATGCAATACGATGCCCCGTGCAAGCACTGCATGGCGCTGGCGATTTCCTATTCCATGAAACCTGAACGTTTTAGCGGGTATAAATCGCATAGAAAACCGGAGACGACTCCGTGCCTCGCTGAATTCATCAAGCAAAGCGACATTGCACGCTCGGCCTCCTTTTGCAACGAAATCGACATCGAGCCGACCCTGGTCTACGGATACCGCGCATGGTCCGCGCATTTCAAGGTCATCGGCCCGAACGGCTCATACGTCATGAAAAACATCGCGGATTTCGCCGAGCACATGGAACAAGGAGCCTATCACTCTTACGGAAAAAGCCTCGCCTTCGTCCACACGATGGACGCGTTCACCCCGAGAGGAAAAGCCCTCTGCTCGCTCATCGCTCGAGCTGTTGCCTCGCGAAAGCGGTCTTCATACGCGCACGCATGGGGGGCTCGGCCGCAAGAAATGCCCGCGCGCACGATACGCCTGACCGATTACGAAACCGTCGATTTGCTCGATACCCTGGAAGGGCGTCCCTTCGTCGTCGAGGGAGCGGACATCGGCATTCGCTCGAAGACCCTCGCACACACCGTCAACGAGAATCCCGAGCTGACCATCCGATTCGTCAAAGAGCCGCAAGGCGGGTTCTCCGTGCAGCGTGACGATGACCTCGTCTTCATAACCAGCGGAAACAGGATGTACGTCTGGCATGACGACGTCTTCTACAATTGCAGCGACGACTTCGCCCGAAGCGCCGCCTTCCTGAAAACCGTCTACGAAACCGAATCGGACCTGCTCTACATTTGCGAGGACGACCTTCCTCTCTTTTGCGCAGCGGCGCTGCCCGCCATAGAAGAACACCTCGGCGTAAGCGCCCCTGAAGAGCTCGACTCCTATCGACCATCCCGGGTCAGTCGAGCTGTACTTCGACAAGACACCGAAAAGAATCGTGTGCGACGCCCGCGTATCATACGGCCGTTCACACGCATCCTGAGAGGGGGTATGGAGCTGGGAAAAGCCCGCTGCGCCTCTTCCTGCCCGATGATGCGCTTGAGACGCAAATCTCAAGCCTTCTTGAGCGGTATCTGCATCACGCACCAAGCGGAAGCGGCCCCACTCGCAGCCTCGAGCGGTTCTCAGCGTATATAGAAATGAACGATTCCGACCGCATCGGGCGACTTCTCTTCGAAGGGCTGAAGGAGTTCAAACAGCGGGCGGCCGTGTTCACCACGCCGTCGTTCGACCGGCTTATATCGGACAAAAAGCCCACCGTAAGCATGGGGGTATCTCTTTCCGGAAACCTCATCAACCTGGACGTATCCGCAACGGACCTACCTAAAGAAGAACTTGCGAGCCTACTCGCCAGCTACCGCCTGAAGAAGAAATACCATCGTCTGAAGGACAATGTCTTTCTCGACATCGCCGAGCTCGACCTAGCGCAGCTCGACCGCATTGCGACAGACCTTGCCATCTCGGCCGACCAGCTCGCAAGCGGCTCCGTAGAGCTTCCGGCGTATCGCGCGTTCCATCTTGACGACGAGCTTCATGATGCGCGCAAAGACGGCGCCTTCGAACGCTATATCGAGCAGTTCCATCCCACCGATCCGTCCGCCTATCGTGTGCCCGAATCGCTTCATGCGACGCTGAGGCCCTATCAGCGCGAAGGATTCGCATGGATGAACGCATTGGCGGACATGGGATTCGCGGGGATACTCGCCGACGAGATGGGGCTTGGAAAATCCATCCAATTCATCTCGTTCGTCCTCTCGCGCATCGACGAGATCAAAAGCACCGCTCCCGTGCTCATCGTATGCCCCGCATCGCTCGTGTTCAATTGGGCGACGAGTTCGCCGCTTCGCTCCTTCCATTAGCGTAGAGCCAATCGTCGGAACGAAAAGGGAACGCGTTGCGGCGCGCCGCAAAAAAAGGCATCGACGTCATCATCACATCGTACGACCTGGTGCGCATAGACATCGAGGACTACCTCGACACGACGTTTTTCTGCCAAGTTCTCGACGAGGCGCAATATATCAAAAACCACGGCACGCTCACCGCGCGCGCTGTTAAACGCGTGCACGCAAAGCATCGCTTCGCGCTTACTGGAACCCCCATGGAAAACCGACTCAGCGAAATCTGGAGTATCTTCGATTTCCTCATGCCAGGATTTCTCGGGTCGTATATGCGTTTCAGGGAGCGATTCGAACTCGACATCATCGGAGGCGACGAAAACGCCGCCGAGCGCCTGCAGAAGATCGTAGGCACCTTCATGCTCAGAAGAGTGAAAAGCGAAGTCCTTCCAGAACTTCCCGACAAGCTGGAATCAGCCGTTCTCATTCAGATGACCGACAAGCAGCGGCGTCTCTACGACGCCCACGAGCAACACTTAAGGGAGTCTTTGACGGCTCAGCACTCGCGACAAAAGCATGGTGACGAAAGCAAGCCGACAGCGACCGTCGAAGTCCTTGCGGAGCTCACCCGCCTTCGGCAAATCTGCTGCGACCCGCGTCTTTGTTGGAGGATTACAAAGAGCCTGGAGCCAAGATAGCCGCCATAGCGGACCTGATAGAGTCAGCGCGCAATGAGAATCAGAAAACACTCGTGTTCTCCCAGTTCACAAGCTTTCTCGAGCTTATCGCGGGAAGCTCGACTCGCTGGATGTACCTTATTTCACCATCACAGGCACCACTCCGAAAAAGCAGCGTATCGCCATGGTCTCTCAATTCAACCAAGACGATACGCCCGTGTTCTTGATCTCACTGAAGGCGGGGAACGGGACTCAACCTTACCGGGGCTTCGGTCGTGATTCACGCCGACCCATGGTGGAATGCGGCAACGCAGAACCAGGCGACGGACCGAGCGCATCGCATCGGACAGAAGCGCGTCGTGAGCGTGCACAAGGTCATTGCGCGCGGCACCATCGAAGAGAGGATTCTCAAGCTTCAGGAGGCCAAAAGCCAGCTCGCCGACAAGGTCGTAGGCAGCGAAGGCGTGACGCTTGCGGGGTTGTCACGCGAGGACATCATAGGGCTACTGTGCGACTGACGAAGGATCTACGGCGTTTCGACTCTCAGCGGCCTTCGCCGATCTGGTCTATCTCCTGTATGCATACGTCGATCAGCCGGCCTGACATATCGAAGATATCCTCGAGCGGCACCGCCATACCTCCTTTGAACCATGCCCCGTACGCGCCGAGAATGAAGCCGACCAGAGCCGAGACGTGTATTTGAAGCATCTCGTCCGACATAGAGAGCGAGATGACTTCGCGGCGTTTGATTTCCTCAGCGAGCGGCTTGCCGATTCTGTCGAGGGCAACGTCGACAGACACGCCGCCAAGAAGCCTCGCAAGCGACGGAAGAATATTTTTCACCGCGCCGTTCACGCCGGCGAAAAACACCCTTGCGTCCGGTTTCACGGATTCGGAGCCCCCTCGCTTTCGCAATCCTGCAATCGCCGTTGCATGTCCAGCTCGACTTCGTCGAGAATCCCTTCGACAAGCTCTCCCACCCTATCGTCGATCATATTCTCGATAGAAGAGTAGTGTAGATAGAAGGTTTTGCGGTCTACGTCCGCTTCGCGAGCAAGCTCGCTGATGGTGATTTTCCCATAATCCTTCTCCTGGGCAATCCTGTCGAAAGCCTCGAACAAGGCGCGCTTCGTCTTCATGACGCGACGATCAGTCTTTTTCTGTTTCGCATTCGCTACATAATCCATATATCGTTCCCCCTCGGTTCGTTCGTGGATGGCGATTAATGCTCAAGGGTGGAGTTCTTGGCAATTGCTGCCGTTCCGTATCCGAATATAATCCACAGTTGTAGATAAAACAACGCCATAATTGCCCGAATCATCAAGTAGACCGGCAAGCGAGCCATATGGCGGAAAAGCAGGGGAGGCAGCTGCAATGACCGCAAGCGACAATGTGAAGCGCATCGCACTCGACAAGCTTATCGACTACATCATGAAAGATCCGCAAGGACGCACCGACACCATCATGGACATGCTCGAACCGCTTCTGCCCGCATCGCTTTTCCCGGAACAGCGAAAGGCGTTTCGCTCGGCATTCGAGCAGAAGAATAACTGGTATCAGCTCATCATGAAAGCCCTCGACATGAACGAAGAGGTCATGCCGGATTTGATAAAGACGTTTCTCGTCGAGGCAAACTTTCTTGCCTGGCCGAAGCAGGAAGAAGCCAGGAACAAGCACGAGTGCAATATCCCCTGGGCGATTCTCCTCGATCCGACAAGCGCCTGCAACCTTCACTGCACAGGATGTTGGGCGGCCGAATACGGCCACAAGCTCAATCTGAGCTTCGACGATATCGATTCAATCATAGAACAGGGCAAAGAACTCGGCGTCCACGTTTACATCTACACGGGAGGCGAGCCGCTCGTACGGAAAAAGGACCTTATCGCCCTTTGCGAGAAACATCCTGATTGCGCGTTTCTGTGCTTCACGAACGCGACTTTGATCGACGAGAAATTCTGCCAGGATATGATTCGCGTGAAGAACTTCGTCCCGGCGATAAGCGCCGAAGGCTCGAAGGAAACCACCGACGCACGCCGCGGCGAAGGCACCTACGATAAGATCGCGCAGGCCATGGCGCTGCTCAAAAAGCACCGGCTCCCTTACGGAATCTCGGCCTGCTACACCTCCCAAAACGCCGATGCGGTTGCTTCGGAGGAATACTTCGACTGGATGATTGACCAGGGCGCTCTTTTCTGCTGGATTTTCACCTACATGCCCGTCGGAACCGAGGCCGTCGTAGATCTCATGCCTTCCGTGGAACAGCGCCGACACCTGTACGATTTCGTGCGGGAAATGCGCCAGAAAAAGCCTCTTTTCACGCTCGATTTCCAAAATGACGGCGAATTCGTCGGCGGGTGCATAGCAGGCGGAAGAAGATATATGCACATCAACGCCGCAGGTGACGTGGAGCCTTGCGTCTTCGTGCATTACTCCAACGCCAACATCCATGAAACATCGCTTCTCGAAGCGCTCAAATCGCCGCTGTTCATGGCCTATTATCGGAACCAACCGTTCAACGACAACCTCCTGCGCCCCTGCCCCATGCTCGAAAATCCCGATGCGCTCGAAACCATGGTGGAAGCGACGAACGCGCAATCGACCGACCTGCAGCACCAAGAAAGCGCGCACGACCTCTGCGAAAAATGCCGCCCGTTCGCGCAGCGATGGGCTATCGAGGCGGAGGCTATCTGGAATAACCCCGAAGAAGCGCTGCATGCCAAAAGAACAAGCCCGACCCAGGGCATGGCCGAAAGCGATCTGAAGAAATTCGACAAGCTGCAACGCCCTGGCAGGACAAGAGACAACATCATCCGTTAGCGCCATTTCGAACGAGGACCTGCCGCGCGGTTTCGCGGCAGGTCCTCTGTACCTCGGGGTTCGAAAACACCCCCATATCATCAATATGCAGGTGAAGACAGAAGCGAAGGTCTATCGGCCCGCTTCCTAAAACAAAATGCACCCCTACTTCACGCCATACTGTTCGTAATACGCGTCGATCGCGGCCTTGAGCTTGTCGTCAATAACGACCTTGCCCTGGCATTCGCGATTATAGAGATGCTCGGTGACTTCCGCCATGCTCACGATGGAAGCGACCGGGAAGCCGTACTTCTCCTGGACTTCCTGCTGGGCGGTCACAATGCCGCCCTTGCCTACCTCCATGCGGTTGAGGCTCACGATGAGACCCTTGACCTCGACGTTCGCGGCGTTCATGAGTTTGGGATAGGTCTCGTCGATGGACTTGCCGGAGGTGGTCACGTCCTCGACCATCACCACGCGGTCGCCGTCCTTAAGCTCGTAGCCCAGCATACCGCCCTTATCAGCGCCGTGGTCTTTGACCTCCTTGCGGTCGGAGCAGTACTTGACCTCCTTGCCGTACAGCTTGTGCATGGCGATGGCGGTGACCACAGACAGCGGGATGCCCTTGTAGGCAGGACCGAACACGACATCGAAATCGAGGCCGAAATTGTCGTGGATGGCGCGGGCGTAGTATTCGCCCAGGCGCATGAGCTGCTCGCCGGTGACATAGGCGCCCGCGTTCATGAAGAACGGGGACTTGCGGCCGCTTTTGAGCGTGAAGTCGCCAAACTTCAGCACGTCGCTTTCCACCATGAATTCGATGAACTCGCGCTTGTATTCTTCCATTTCGGTCTCCTTTTTTTGATAGTTGCTGCCGCTGTTCGCGCGAACAAGAGCAGGGCGTTTCACACAACCCTTACAAAGCCGCGAAAACAACCGGGCTTAGTTCAGGCCCAATTCCATGAAATGATGCGCTTAATAATACCGCATTCCGCCCAAACGAACCGCATGCGAAAAGCGGGCTCTCGGCTCGGCGAGCACGATTTTCCTCAAGCCTTCGAACTCCTGAAAACAAAAAAAGACCAGGGCAAAAGCCCTGGTCTGTACATTCTGGTCGGGTTGACAGGATTTGAACCTGCGACCCCTTGACCCCCAGTCAAGTGCGCTACCAAACTGCGCCACAACCCGTTGCGTTTTCGTGATTCCGTTTTTCGGTTTCCCTCGAACGCAAGACGGTATATTACGCTTCTCCGACCATCTGTGCAAGTACTTTTTTAAACTTTTTTAAAAAGTGCCCCCGACCAATGCAATCCCGGTCGGGAAGGCCTCGACAACCTTTCATTGACACCCATGTATCAAAAAAGGCCTCTGACCTTTTCCTGCACGTATTCGAACAGCAGCGCCTCTTGCTCAAGCGTCCCTCGGAGTTCGAGGCACGCTTGAGCCACGTCTCGAAAACGAGAGTCGGGATGGCGCTCGAGGAATCTTCGCACATCCGCCCAGTATTCTTCTTTTCGCCGAAGCAAGCGCGATGCATCAACGGCTCTCAGGTCCTCCTCCCCCATCATGACGGGCCTCGCGCGATCGCTCACCGACATCAGCGACTCCACGATGCCGAAACCACCCAAATCGATATCCGACCATATGAGAAGCGGCGCATCGCCCGAGAGAGCGACATCGAGAATTCCGACAAGCCGGCGAACCGCCTCATTAGGCCGCCCATGGCCCCATACGACAAGAAGGCCCTTCTTCGGATTTGAGCATAGAGCGCGGAAAACCGTCAGATTCTCCACGACCAGGCATCCTTTCACCTCCGCAAACGACGATTCCGTAAAGCCTTCGACGGCGGGCAGGGAGAACACCATCCCCTCGCATCCGAACTGAGAGAGGTCAAGGCTCGCCCATGTCGGATGCACGACCACATTCCCGCCCGCCGTTACGGAGCTGTATCTTTCAGAGTGAAATCCCAAAGCGGCAAGCCTATCGTCGATATCAAAGGCGGACCCGAAAGAGAATCCACCCATCTCGGCCGCTTTGACAAAAGAGGTCGCCACCGATTTCTCGAAGAACTTAGAATCGCCGTAGGCGATCGTCGACAAAACACGCTGCCACCCGCGGAAATCGCCCGCGGCGTATGCCCGCAACGCCGCACACATGTCTTCTATGCCGGCTCCTGATCGGTTTTGCATCGCCAAGACCACCCGGACTGCGCCTGCGCGGCAATGTCTTCGTAATACAAGCGCCCATGGCAAATCGGCGCAAACACGCGCCGTCTCGTCCAGAAGCGACAGAAAAGCCGCAAGCTCTTCGGCGTCGCAAAAACTTCTGCCCATTTCGTCATAACAACGCCGCGCCAGGGCTTCGTTGACAACGAGCGACATGGGAGAGCCCGTCGAATCGCGCTTCACACCCATCCCGCACGAACGCTCCAGGTCGGACACAGCGGCAATAAAAACATCGCGCGATTCAGCATCGCGCGGATCGTAGCCGCCGCATCCTGTTCTCCCTTTTTCATACTCTGCCTTCGTCGGGGCGATGCGCACCGTGAACGGATGCGTCTCCTCGCCGCGCATCTGCCGACGCTCGCAAAGCCGCACGATTTTTTCGGCAACAGCCTTGCGAGCCTTATCGATGTCATCAAGACGTTTGCGTTCGCTCGGACCGGGCATAGACCCTCCTGCTTCTTAGTCGGCCTCGACCTGCTCGTCGTACCAGCGCGACACCTCGAACGCGCCGCCCAGATTTCGATGGATGAAGCCGCTTCCCGTCATGGACGCGAAAGTTCCTACACGCTCATTCGGCGTGGCCAGAATCGGCTGCAACCCAAGGCGCTGCATCAATTCGATGGCTTGAACGGTACGTTCGCTATCGACCACCTCGAACGCTTCGTCGATCAGCACCGTACGCAGCGTGTTGCCGTCAAGCCCCTTCTTCTTCGTGCGACAGCGATGCGCCATGGAGGCGAAAAGCACCACGTAAAACGGCAGCATCTGCTCGCCGCCCGAGCTGCCGCCCAAACCCGCCTTCAACGACACTTCGCTCCCGTCGGGACGCACCTCTTTCATGTCGAAGCTCAGATAGCTTTTGTAGTCGAGCAGCGCCCGTTTGCGGGCAAGCGCCTCGCTGCGCTGCTGCTCGGTCTCGGCACAGCGGCTGTCTCTGATCGTGTCGAAGAAGCTGTCAATCACCGCCCCGTGCTTGGCATGGAACTCGTCGTCCCACAGGCCGCCGAGCGCGTTGTCGAAATCAGGGTCCATGATCATGTCGTAATACGGCGCATAATCGATGTTTTTCGAGCAGTCGAAGCGATACCTGATATCGCCGAACGGACACTCGGACAAGTAGGCGTTCGTTTCGCGAATCGTCCTCCTCACATCGACGATGCCGTTTCGCAGTGCGCCCACGATTGCCGTCGTGAAGCCTTCCTTGGTCTCGGCCTCCATGCGCTCGAAAAGCGCCCTGCGCTCAGGTATGACGCTCGTCTCGAGCGCGCACCATTCGCGATCCCACGCCTCGTTGCCGCGGTCCGTTTCGTCGATCTGCTCCGACGAAACAGCGGACGAACGCTCGCGGCGAAACGTCACGAGCGCATTCCAGCATTCCCTGCTTGCCGAAACCTTGGCACGCGAGCGCTCTTCGAGGTCCTTGAACGAATTGACCGCGCACTCCCGACAAGCAGCTCTTCAGGCGCTCCTCTTCCAAAGCGACATTCGCCGCTTCGACCTTCGCGAGGTCGGCCTCGCATTGCTCACGGCGCGCCGCCGCGCTCTTCGCGCGACGATCGGCATCACCGAGCGAACGCTGGCATTGCGCGGATTCGGCGCGCACGGATTCAATTTCGTTTTTCAGGGCGAGCACGGATTCCATGATGGAGGCAGACTCGGCCGACCCTGAGGCGGCAAGCGCCGCACGCATGCCTTCCGCTTCCGCTCTGCCAGAAGCCAGCTTGTCATAATCCTCCGCCATCGAAGCGATTCCGCGTGCAAAACGCGACTCCTTATCGGGACAAGCCGTCTTGATGGAGCGCAACAGCTCCTGCCGGGCCGACAAAGCGGCCGCAAGCCTCTCGTTGTCCGCGATGACCTTCTCAGCGTCGCGAATATCCTCGATGCGACGCGCCTCCTGTGCAGACGATCCGATCATGAAGCGAAGACGATGGCGGCCGGCAAGCGCGTACACGGCCGTCGCGGTAGCAATCCCCGTTCGCCGTGACGGCCGATTTCAGGATTCTCCCTGATGAACGCAAGTAGGCCTTCTCTATCGGCGCAGCAGGCTATATCGCCGAGCGCCCAATCGGTATACGCCGTGGCAACCTTCGCAAAGCGGCCTTCGGACGCCACTGTCTTGGCCGCGAGAGACCCTTCGACACGCTTCGTCTTCTCCCCATGTTTCAAAATACCCGGCGTGTCGATGAGCCGCACGGTTTTGCGGCCGCGATACGAGCCGTATGCGCGAAACGCCCGCGCGAACGAATCGGGCGTCACCAAAAGATCGGACCGCCTGCGCCCGAGCATGCCCTCGACGGCAGCGCGCCACCCCTGTTCGCCGGGGGCGATATCGATGGCATCACCTGAACACGTCGCCTCGATTCCCGCCTCATCGCGCAGGTACGCGATCGGCGCGTCGGCATCGGCGTCGCGCACCGCCTCCCCCGCTTCGGCGGCCTTCTTCCTTCGCATCGCTTCAAGCTGGCGGCCCGACGCCTCTCGATGCTCGTCGAGCGCCACAAATTCCTCGCGCTGCGCCTCCTGATACACTTCGGTGGCAGAGATCGACAAGGTAGCCGAACGCATCAGGGCCCTCGCCGAGCACTCCCATACCGCGCTCGATGACGTCCTCCAAGGCGGATGTCAAACGCTACCGTATCGGAGCAAGACAGCTCCGCGAAACCGGGCGTCGGCGCGCCTCGCGCAGAACCGCCAGGTTCTCGGAAACATGCGAAAGTCGTCGCGGAAACGCTGTTCGTAGCGTTCGACCTCGCTATCGATGCGCTCGATATCCTTCGCAAGGCGACCGCGTTCGCGCTGGACATCGTCGTTTTTGACCAAATCACTTCGCCTGCCGTTCGCTGTCCATGCTGTCCGCATGCGCTTCCAAAGCCGCGATGCGCGCATTGAGCCGCGAACGCTCCACCTCGATATCCTCTTCCTCTTACGCAAAGACTCGATTTCGTCGGCGAGGTCTGCTCGCTTCCTCAAAATGCGGGCGCGCATCAAAATGTCGCGCTCGTCTTCAGATGCGCGCCATGCGGCGTAACGCTCTCGCTCCTGGCCGATAGCGCTTTGGCGCTCGATCGCACGATCGAGGTCTTCGCGGCATTGTTGCCAGCTGTCGATGTTGCTGTTCATGTCGTCGGCGGTCGTCACGCTGCGGCCGTCGCATAGATAGCGATAGATGAAGTCTTCGATGCGCGTGTCCTTGCCAATGGCTACGAGGTTTTTCAATGCGCCGAAATACCCAGGATCGCTAAACCCCATGCGGGCGAGAAAGCCCTTATTGTATTCGGAGCTCGATTCGCACAAATGCACATTCGAAATGACGCCCTGGTCTTCAAGGTGCTTCAGATAAATCTTGGTATCGCGCACGCTGAGCGCCTCGCCGTCTTCCACCAGGCGATTTTCAGGAAGCCCGCCCTCGTAGAAATAGTAATTCGGCACCAAGGCATGCGCGCCTATGCGGCTTCGATAATCGCAGCACATGCCGAAAGTGACCTCTGACGCGAGTAAGGAGTCCCAGAATACGGCGACGATGTGGGTCGTGAAATCCATCCCTTCGCGCATGCCCTTCTGCGAGGAGCCCTTGCGCCTGCCCACCACGTATTCGGCGAAGTTGCGCGTATCGGCACTGTGCGACTTCGATGCCTGATTGTAATTCGAACGCCTGGTGCTGCCCAGCAACACGGTGAGAAACGCATCGAACGCCGTCGATTTCCCCGAGCCGTTCGCGCCGGCGAACACCGATCCGTCGATGCTGAACGGCTCATACAGCTTCATCTGATGAAGCGACCAATTCACCACGAGAAGCTTTCTCGCGTAAATGCCCGTCCGCATGCCCGTATTCGTCATCGTCATCTCCCGCATCATCGTCCATCGCATCGATTACTGCGGCATCGATCGCCGCAGCATACCGCTTTTCGTACGCATCGATCGTCGCGCGGTCGGCGACGTGCGCGATCGCGGGCTGGATCGCGAACTCCGTCGAAATCGGACCAACGGCCGCGCTTGCGCCGTAATAACGCCCGCACGCTCGAACCGGGACATGATGCGCCTGACCTCGGAAGCCGAAGGCTCCTTTTCGAACGCTCGATACGTTACGCACAAAAGGCTCAGAGCTCGTTCATATCGGAATCGACCGTTGCGAAACGACCCATTTCGGAGCGCTTGTTCTCATACATCACGGCCAGGCCGAATAAAAACAGAGTTTCGGTACGGTCAAGACGCTCGTAGCGAACATCCACGTCGTCTTGAGGCGCACAGATGTAAAAATTACCCTGCGGATCCAAATCGAGGTTGTACCCCACGGCGTCAAGACGGTCGCGCACTTCGTCTGCGTGGTCTTTGCAAAACATGAACTCCGGCGCAATGTCTTTCGTCCGCTGCCCTTCTTGCGAAACCCACTTCATCTTGCACAGGTACCGATGCGCAATGAGCATGGCGCAGACGGTCTTGACCTTCTTTTCCGTCTCCATTTGATAGAACCGCTTCATCTTGAAGCCCTTTCCACGAATCGAACGCGCGCGATGTTCTGCCCGTCCGACACCACGCGATCTTCATCGTCGATTCGAGGCACGACATAGGTCGAATCCTTCGAATCGGCAGCAAGCACGTACAGCATCTGCTCGACGCGGTCGGCGCGGCTCGAAAGCGGCAACGAAGAACCGTCCAGCGAGCCCTGACGCGCAATCATGCGCTGCATCTTCTTCCCCGCGCGCGTCAACGCGCTTTCCGCAACGGCGTCGGCGCGGCAGACCGTGGCCATATCGCCCCGATCGGCAATGCGGACACGATTCATCCTCTCCGCATCGTCGTGCGCCCTAAACGTCGAGAGGCACGAATCGTCGAAAGGCCCTTTATCGGGAAGAAAAAGCACATCCTGCATGGCTTCGAGCGCACAAGCCGCAAGCGCATCGTCACTCTGCGCAATATGCATGATCGCCCGTTCGTAAGCGGCCGCCATCGTCGACGTGCCGCCCAAAAGCATGCGATGCTTCTTCGACATCTCGGACGTGATGCGCTTTTCGAGGGAGAGGGCGTATGCCCATGCGTCCCTGACCCTGACCGCATAGGCGTAGCGTACGTCTTGGATGAATTCGAACGGCCTCGAAAGTCCCTCGGGCATGCCCGGTAAGCGCGATGTCTCGCACACGAGCGACAACAGCTCGGAATCGACGCTCCAGGCGTCGAGCATGCGCACGATGGCATCTCCATTGCGGTCGAACCCGTCCTCGATGCGCAGCGGCTGCATGGTCGAATCGAAGAGGCCCTGTTCGTAGTCGTCCATGACAAGCTGCAGGTCGTCTTGGGTGCGACAGCCCGCAATTCTCATGGAAGTCAGCTTGAACTCGTGGCACGTCCGTCTGATTCTGGCGTTGAGCACGGCGGAGCGTTCATGGGCGTTTTTCAGCGCCTCGCACAGCTCGCGCCCTACGACGCTTCGCAGCACGGCATCGTCCAGCCCGCGAGATCTTGACCTCATCTGGTTCAGCGCGCCTTGCGCGTGCTCAAGGCCCACGCGCACATTGAGCACGCACGATGTGGAATCGGCATGAATATGACGCTGCTCTGCGGCCACGAACTCCGCAAGGCGGCTGGCCCGCTCTCCGACGACCAGCGTGGTGCGAAGGCTGCCTTCGACGGTGTCTTTAAAAAGTTCGAACCAGCCCGTCTCGTGCAACCTTCGAAACACGATGCGTGCCTGCAGGGAAGGATTCTCCTCGTCGTGACAATCCTCTTCTTCAATCGAGAAATTCTCGTCAAGAAATTCGTCACGAACCCCGAGCTTGCCTTCTATCAGATGGTTCTCGAAGCGCGTCGCAAGCGTATCTATGAAATCATCCTTGGTAATCCATCGCTTGGCGCAGTGCAGGTCCCACAGCACGACGATTCCGTGAACGTAAAACGTCCGTTTCGGCGACGAAAGCACGGCGTAAAGCCGCCGCTGAGCCTCGACATCGCGGCGCAGCGAGAAAGACAGCGGTCGGACGTCGTCGATTGTCACAGCAAAACCTCCTCGGTCTTTCTTTCGAAGTGACGGCTGAAAAACGATTCATCGGCGTTCGTGCGTCGCAGCATTTGCCCGAGCTGGAATAACAGCGGATATAAGAATACGTTTTCCCAGGTCATAAGCTCGCCTAATAGAACTCAGGCTTCAAGGACCTTTCAAACAGAGCGTCAGCCGCTTCGTGAAAATCGACCTGCTCCCACAAAACAGAACGAACCATCTCGGTGATGGGAAGCTCGACTTGATGAGCTTTCGCAAGGAAATCGATTGTCTTGCAGGCAAGCGCCCCTTCGACGACCATATGGGTCTCCTCGCGGTATTGCTCAAGCGTCGTTCCGGTGGCCAGACGATATCCGAACGTGCGATTGCGCGAATGCTCACTTGTGCAGGTGGCTATAAGGTCTCCCACGCCGGCAAGCCCCAAGCACGTCATAGCCGTACCGCCGCACGCCTCGACAAGGCGGCTCATTTCGGCAAGGCCGCGCGTCATAATCAAGGCAGCGGTGTTGTCTCCCAGTCCGATTCCGTACGAAGCGCCTACGGCGATGGCGATAATATTCTTGAAAGCGGCGCATATCTCGGCGCCCACAACATCGTCGCTTACGTACGTACGGAAGGTATCGGTTGCGAAAAGCCGCTGGAAGAACAGCGCCGTATCGCGATGGGAAGACGCGACGACCGTACCCGAGGCAATGCCCTTGATGACTTCCTCGGCATGATTCGGCCCCGTGAGCGCAGCAAGACGCGACGCGTTTCCGAGTTCTTGCTCGAACACCTGAACGGGAAGAAGGCCGGTGCCGGCCTCAACGCCCTTCGAGCAGATGATAATCGGCGCATCCTCGCTCACAAACGGGCGTATATCGCATGCGACGTCGCGCATGATAGACGATGGCGTCACGATGACCACGGCCTGAGAGCCGTGAAGAACCGTTTCGTAATCGCTCGAAGCACGCACGCGCTCGCTTACGGACGAATCCACGAGATAGCGAGGGTTGCGATGCAGCTCGTTGATGCCTTCGCACACTTCGGCGCGCCCAAAGCATCACATCGTTGCCCGCCGTGCCGAGCAAGTGCGCAAGCGCCGTGCCCCACGATCCCGCGCCAATGACCGAAACCTTCATCGATCCTCCTCCTATACGGTAACGGCGGCATCTTCATGCCGCCGCTTTGACCTGAAATCCGCACGCATCGCAATCGCGAAAGCGCATTCGAAACCTTCGGAACAAATCTATTCTACGCCCTGGTCGGCCTTTTCCTTCTTGGAGCCGATGCGAGACTCGGTGCCGGCCGCCAAACGCGCAATATTGGCACGATGAGCCCATACCACCGTAGCCCCCGTCAACGCGTACACCGCGATAACGGGCCATTCGCCCCAGAACAGCACCGCCGCAATAACCGGGCAGAGCGCGGCCGAAGCGATAGAGCCCACCGAAACATAGCGCGTGATGAGCACGAGCGGGGCGAAGATGACAAAGACCTCCGCGATCGCCCCCACAGGGCCGAAGGTGAAGCACAGCGCACCGATGGCCACCGCGATCCCCTTCCCGCCGTGAAAGCCGAGCCACGGGCTGAAGATGTGCCCCCAGGTGCAACCCATGGCGGAAATAGCGAGCAAGAGATCGCGACTTACCAGGGCATCTGCCGCAAGGCCCGCATCGGGAAGCAGCAGGTTCGCCGCCACCATGGCCAAGGCGCCGGACGCCAAGCCTTTTCCGAAATCAAGCAGGAAGACGGCTGCGCCGCCGCTGCCCATGGTGCGCATGGCGTTGGTCGTTCCGATGTTTCCCGAACCATGCTCGCGGATGTCGGTGTGATAGACCGTTTTGGATATGATGACGCCCCAAGGAATCGAGCCGAGCAAAAACGCAACCGCAAAGACCCCTAGGGCTACCGCAACGTAGAGCACCGCGGGTTAGTCCTTCCTCTTGAACTTGAAACGAACGGGAGTTCCCGTCAAATCGAACGACTGGCGAAGGCGATTTTCGAGGAATCGCTCGTAATTGTCGTTGATGAGCTCGGGATGATTGCAGAAGAACGTGAACTCGGGAGGGCAGGTGCGCGTCTGAGTGACGTATTTCATCTTCAGGACCTTCTTGCCCTTGGAGACCGTATGCCCGAATTCGCGAATGCCCTGCAGCCACGCGTTGAGTTGCTCGTGGAGACCTGGCTCGAGAAGTTCTCGTAGACCGTATCAACGGCATCCCAGATTCGCAGAACGCCCTTGCCCGTCAGTGCGGAGATGCTGATGACCGGCGCGTAGTTGACGAACACGAGGCGATCGTTGATTGTCTCGCGCAGCTCGTCGAGCGCCTCGCCGCTTTCGACGATGTCGCGCTTGTTCATGAGCACCACCATGGCGCAGCCGCGCTCGGCCGCGAAGCCGGCAACGCGCTGATCCTGGTCGGTCAGGCCGAGCGTCGCATCGATCACAAGTATGGCCACGTCGGCGCGGTCGATCGCGCGCATGGCGCGAACGAAGCTGTAATACTCGACATCTTCGTCGATCTTGGTCCTCTTGCGCAAACCCGCCGTATCGACGATGGTGTAGAGCTTGCCGTCGTGCTCGACCACCGTGTCAACGGCGTCGCGGGTCGTGCCCGCGACGTCGCTTACGATGGTCCTGTCGCGGCCGATGAGCCTGTTGGTCAACGAGCTCTTCCCCGCATTGGGACGACCGATGATGGCGACGTTGATGGAATCGGTCTCCTCTTCCTCCTCCACCTCAATGTCTTTGATATGGCTGACGATTTCATCGAGAAGGTCGCCCGTCCCATGCCCGTGCACCGACGAGATGGGCCACGGGTCGCCGAGACCTAGGCTGTAAAACTCCAAGATGCCGTCTTCTTTGCCGGGTGCGTCCATCTTGTTGACGGCAAGCATAACTGGCTTGCCGCTGCGCTTCAGGATGCGGGCGACTTCCAAGTCATCGGGAGACGATCCGGTTTTTCCATCGACCAGAAACACGATAGCGTCCGCTTCCTCGGTCGCCATGATAGCCTGGTCGCGAATGGACTTCTGGAAAGCGTCCTCGTTGCCCATCTCGATACCGCCCGTATCGATCAGTGCAAAATGAACGCCGTTCCAGTCCGCCTCATGATAGGGCGGTCACGCGTCACGCCGCGCATTTCGTGCACGATGGCGTCCTGCGCGCCCGCGATACGGTTGACGAACGTGGATTTGCCCACATTCGGTCGGCCGACTACGGCGACAATAGGTAAAGCCATGGTTGATTCCTCTATATCTCTTCTATCGTTTTCGAACACGATGAAAAACTCGGCGACGAGGCCTGCCCGTCACGATCTTCTATCTCTTTCAGATACTCAGGCACGCTACAGGATACCACGGTAACGGGAATGCCCGCGGTGTCGCGAATATCATCCACCGTCATATCATCAAGCGTGTAGCCGTCGGCGTTGAACATAATCCTGGGGAGCACGACGAAATCGTGCGCGGAAACCCCTCGAATAGCATGGGCAACATCGCCGCCGCACAGAAGGCCGGTTACGTCGACGTTGCCTCCAAAATGCTCGTTTCGAACCAACAGGGCAACCAGCCTGCCCTTCAAGGGGCTTTCATCGAAAAGAGCAGCCATGCAGTCTCTCTGCGCTTCGCCGAGCACGTAATACACGCGCGCATCTTCTTCGTCGAGAACACGGGCGAGGTGCTCTATCTCCTCGGAGCAGTCCTGCCACTCCATAACCTGCGAGCGAACGATGCCGATACCATCTTCGAACATGGAGAAATCGCCGTAGTGGCTCGCTGGAGGAAGATGGCGCAAAACGTCTCCCGGATAGGCGTTGCAGTAGAACTCGTCGGCCAGATACACCCACGGATAGCCTCGCTCGTCGAGCGCATAGCGTTGGAATGGCTCGACCGCCTCCACTACCGCCAATGCGTCTTCCGACTCGTTGTAGCTTTTGTCGAAACGGGTCTGATGCTTCGTGAAGCCGAGGGGGACAATGCCGACGTTCTCTATCCCGGGATGCGTGTACGCCCAGGCAAGCGTCTTTTTCAACTCGTTGCCGTCATTGATTCCGGGGCACAAGACGATCTGCGCAAGAACGCGAACGCCCCCTTCGAGCAGACGTTTGAGCATGGCAATGCCATGAGGCGCATGCTTGCCGATCATCTTCCTGCGAACATCGGGGTCTGCTGCGTGCAGCGATACGCGCAAAGGCGAGATGTTCCTTTCGATGATGGTTTGCGCATCTTCGTCGCTAAGGTTCGTGAGCGTGACGAAATTGCCCTGGAGAAAACTCAGACGCCAGTCGTCGTCGCGAAGAACGAGCGATCCGCGAGCATCCTCCGGAAGCTGGCGCATGAAACAGAACACGCAGGCGTTGCGGCAGGTGCGGATGCCGTCGAACACGGCTCCGTCGAAGGTGATTCCCCAGCTCTCCCCTTCCTCGCGCTCGAGCACAACCGTACCGCTGTCGCCTTCGGTATCGACGTAGGAAAGCTCCACCTCGTCTTCCGCGGAATACCATTGCCAGTCTAAGACGTCGCGAAGAATATGACCGTTCACCTCGGTGATGAGGCACCCGGGCGTAAAGCCCGCATCGTCGGCGGGAGACCCTTCCTCGACCTCGAGGATGCATGCGGCAGGGCGAGCGGGATCGCCGGGATATTCATGAATCGATTTCGGTGTCATGTTCCTCCTTATCGGCACCGCGGCGCCATAGAAAAGACGGCCCCGACGGGCCGCCTTGAACTGCATGTATGTATCAGACTACCAGCCGAAATATGCCGTGTGATTGACGGCGGTTCCCGTAACGCCATTAGAAGAATTGACGTTGATCTGGAAATGCAGGTGGGCGCCCGTGGAGAATCCGGTGTTGCCGGAAACCATGATCTGCTGGCCTGCGGAGACCTTCTGCCCCACGCTGACAAGCAGCTGGCTTCCGTGAAGATACCACGAGACGATACCGTTGCCGTGGTTGACGGTGACGGCCTGGCCGCCCGTGCCGAACCATCCGGACGTGGTAACGGTTCCGTCTGCCATGCAATACACGGGTTCGTATTTGCAGCTCAAATCGACGCCCTGGTGATAGTCGCCAATCGAAGCGCGCCAGCCGAAACCACTGGTGATGTACTTTCCAGGGGCGGGATTGACCCATCCGGAGACGCTTGTCGAAGGAGTGCTTGAGTGGAGCGCTCGAAGACCCCGAGGAAGAACCGGAAGAAGACGTCATCTGGCTTGCGAGCGCCTGTTCGGCAGCCTTTGCAGCCTCTTCCTTTTCACGAGCCGCATCCGCGTCCATGCGAACCTGCTCGATTTCAGCATGGATGGCGGCGATATCATCGTTCATTTGATGCATTCGGCCTGCAAAGACGCCTGGGCGGTTTCGAGCTCTTCCTTGGCTACACGAGCGTTCTCCAGCTCCTCGGCAGCAATCTGCTCCTGCCTGGAATACTCTTCCTTGGCAGCTTCTGCCTCCGCCTTCGCATCCTTGCTTTCTTGAACGAGTTTTGCATCCTGTTGGCCAATTTTCTCCATGGCATCCCAGTTCGTCACGAAGTCATCAAACGACTTGGAACCAAACAGAACGTCGACGAAGGTGGGTTCGCCTTCGCGGTAGATGGCGGCGGCGCGGTTGCCGAGCTGGACCTGCAATTCGGCGATGCGCTGGGTTGCCTCGTCGATGCGAACCTGCGCCTCTTCCATCGCGGCGACGGCCGCGTCATGGGCGTCGTTCGCCGTGTTGTAGCGGGCGAGAGCATCGTTGAACTGGGTCTGTAGCGATTCGAGTTTGGCAGCAAGCTCGTCGGCTTGAGCCTGCTTTTCGGCGGCGGAAGCCTCCAGGTCATCGGCCTTCGCATCGAGTTCATCAGACTCGGCCGCATAGGCAAGCCAAGGGAACAGCATCATTGCGCCTGCAGCCCCGGCCGCTTTGAGGAAGTTGCGGCGGGTCCAGCCGTGCAATTGAGAGCTTGTTTCGGTCATAGTGTATTCGCTCCTGATTCTTCCGCATTGCCGTAGTGTGACATGCAACGCTTGTGAACCCTGTAATAATACCAGGAGAACAACGCCGCTGACGGGCTCTACAAGGATTCCAGATATTCGACGACCGCCTGAATCTGATCGTCGGGGGTGGATGCGCCAGCGGTCACTCCGACAGTTTCGCACCCCTCGAACAGCGAAGGATCGAGCTCTTCGGCCGATTCGACGAAGAAGGACCTGTCGCAGTGAGCCTTGCATATGTTGAACAGATGCGTAGTGTTAGAGGAGTTCTTCCCCCCGATTACGACGATGGCGTCGACCTCTTCGGCAAGGACCGCCGCGGAGTTCTGACGCTGGCGCGTTGCGAAGCAGATGGTGTTTTTCACCTCGGGCTCGAACCCTCGGGCCTTAACTGCCTCCACCACGGCATCGAGCTTCTCTTTGCTCTCGGTGGTCTGAACGACGATGCCGACGGGCTCCTCGAGCGTATCGGGGAGCTCGCTGGCGTCGGCCACCACCACGGCACGAGGCCCGGCATGACCGCATAGGCCTTTGACTTCAGGGTGCTCCGAGCGACCAATGACGATGACCGTACCTCCCGCATCACGCAGCTCGCCGGCAGAGCGCTGAGCCTTCGCCACATGCGGGCACGTGGCATCGATCACCGTCAGGCCCTTTTCGCGCAAGGTAGAAAGAACCTGAGGCTCGACGCCGTGGCTCCGATGACGACGATGCCCTCTTCGAGGTCGTCGACGCTTTCCGCCACTTCGACTCCGCGCTCGCGAAGTTCTTCGACCACCTTAGGATTATGGATCGAAGGCCCCAACGTATAGGTGCTATCTTCGTCCATCATGGCGGCAACCGCCATGTCGAGCACGCTCAACACCGTAGCAAACGCCGGCATGCTTGGCGCGAATGACCTTCATCGGCTACCGTTCCTTCCTTGAAAGCACGCGCCCTTCGAGCTCGTGCGAAAAATCTCGTGAATTCGGAAACAACTCATTCATATCTACGTCTTCTCGCGCCACATCGCGAGAAAGCGCGTAGCACTCCCTCATGACATACCACGATACGGCGTCGAGCCTATCTTCTTTGGGAAGAAAATCGAAATCCTCCAGGTACACCGGCTCTCCGAAGACTACGGTAATGCGGGGGAAGTGCACAAGGACGCTCCCTTTCGGTTTCACCTCGTCTACCCTGCGAACGCTCGAGGGTACGATGGCGGCCTTGCCCATGCGCGCGATGAAGGCCACGCCGCTGTGAAGCTCGGGCACAGCCGAACCACGCCCCCTGCGCGTTCCCTCGGGAAAAATGCCGACAAGCTCGCCTCGCTTGAGCATAGACGCCGCTCGCTTGATGGCCGAGCGGTCTGCGCTCGAGCGTTTTACGGGAAAAGCCCCCACGCGACCGATCACCTGCCCCGCAAGGCCTTTGGCGTTTTGGAACATGTTGTCGCGGGCCATGAAACGAATCCACTGCGAGGGACGAGCGGCAAGCCACAGGAAAACAGGGTCGAGATACGACACATGATTCCCGGCAACGACGCACCCCCTGCCGTCTGAAAAGCTTCTGACATGGTCGATGCCCACCACTCTGTAACGAAAGGCAACTTTGAATATCAAGCCCAAAACGGCGTAGATGACATTGCCGACGGCATGGGGATGGGTTTCGCATCCGAGCCCTGGCGAGCGGCGCTCGGCCGTCATGGGCATATCCCACAAGTCTTTATACGAAATCATCTCTGTTCCTACGCTTCGCGCGCGCGTGCGCCACGTTCGCATATCTCTTCGATCACATCCGCTATATCGCGGCCAGTCGAATCGAGAAGCAGGGCATCCTCGGCGGCGACAAGCGGCGCATTCTGGCGGCTCGAGTCAAGCTCGTCCCGTCGAATAATGTCTGCGAGAACCTCCTCGAAATCAACCGACCCCACACCGCGCTGTTCGTTTTGAAGCACGCGACGACGGGCCCGCTCTTCGTTGCTGGCCGTCAAAAACACCTTCAGCTCGGCATTGGGAAAAACAACCGTCCCGATGTCGCGCCCTTCATGACGTAGTTCCCTCGGAAGCAATTCTGCGCTGCTGCTCGAGAAGGGCCTCGCGAACGCAAGGGTGCGCGGAAACCGCGCTGACCGACCTATCCACGTCGGCGGTTCGAATGACATCGGTGACTTCTTCCCCGTCGATAAAGACGCGTCTCGGAACAGGGTCTCCTTCGCAGTGGCCGAACGAGATAGGCCTGTTTGCGGCGATGTCCCCGAGAGACGAAACATCGTCGAGCGAAATCCCATGTTCGAGGGCGTACCAGGCGACGGAACGGTACATAGCACCCGTGTCCAGGCAGTTGAACCCCAGCTTGGTCGCAACCGCCTTCGCAACGGTGGACTTGCCGGCGCCGGAAGGGCCGTCGATAGCAATAATCATGAAATGCCTTTCTTGACAAAAACAGCATGCGAGCTCAGGCGGCATTGCCGCCTGAGCGCACGTGACGATTATACATACCAGCTCTTGCTAGGAAACGCGAACTAGAGAACGAATATCCTCCATAAAACCAGGATAGCTCACCGACACGCTCTCGAAGCCGCGAACCTGCACAGGCGCCCCTCCGCCAACAAGGCCCGCAAGAGCCCATGTCATGGCGAAACGATGGTCTCCTTTGGAGTCGAACACAATGCCCTCGGGGACTTTCAGATCGGGGTTGCCTTCGATATACAGATCGTTTCCATCCATCCACGCGTTGACGCCGAGGAGGGAAAGCCCCTCGATGATGCCGGCAACACGGTCGGTCTCTTTGAGACGCAGCTCTTCTACGCCGCGAAAAACCGTAACGCCGCGCGCATGGGCGGCGACGAGAGAAAGGACGGGGACTTCGTCAACGAGCGAAGCGATCTTTTCCGCCGGGACTTCACACCCGTGAAGCTTCTCGCAGTATTGGACCGAAATGATACCCGAGTTCTTTGCCGGCAGAACCGACCTTCGGCGCGACGCATCCACGCCCATCTGCTCCAACGTGCGCAAAAACCTATTCGGGCGGGATTGAGAGAAACGTTCTCGATCGGATGGCGCTACCGGGAACCAGGCCGCGCGCAGGCGAGAAACGCCGCGGAAGAAGGGTCTCCCGGGACATCGATCGCATGCATGGCAGCGGGACCCTCGACGCTGCCCGTGCCCGAAGCCGCGGTCGTGCTCACGCCGTACAGCGGAAGCATGAGCTCGGTATGGTTTCGAGACGGAGAGGGCTCGGTGACGACGGTTGTTCCTGCGCGAAAACACCCGCAGAAGCACAGCAGTTTTGACCTGGGCCGATGCAACCGGAGAATCGTATTCGATGCCTCTGAGGCCCTTCGTTCCGCAAACCTCGAGAGGCAAGGTGTCTTTATCCTCGGGATAGAAACGGGCGCCCATGCGAACGAGCGGAGTCGTGACGCGACGCATAG
This sequence comes from Slackia sp., assembly GCA_047240885.1. Taxonomy (GTDB): domain Bacteria; phylum Actinomycetota; class Coriobacteriia; order Coriobacteriales; family Eggerthellaceae; genus Slackia. The sequence continues at coordinate 24,181 of JBKTHK010000017.1, forward strand.
GCCGACGCTGCAGGGAGTCGTCCCCCGTAAGCGTCACCTTGCATTCCCAGGGGGCGAGAATGCCCATGAGGAGTCGGGAGGTCGTTCCCGAGTTGCCGCAGTCGATGGGAGCATCGGGCTGCTTTGGGCCCGCCGGCCCCCACCCCGTAATGCCGCCCGCAAGGCTTCCATCTGCCATTTTCTCAAGGTTGACGGAAGCGCCGAGCTGCTGCACGGCGCGAACAGAGTAACGCACATCGTCCGAATCGAGAACCACCGACAACCGAGACGTGCCCTGCGCCATCGCCGAGAAAAGAACGGCGCGATGGGAGATGCTCTTGTCGCCGGGGACGCGCACGCTTCCCATCAAAGGCCCCTCGAGAGCAGCAATGGTGATCGAATTGCCGTGCGTGTCCATGATCACTCCTCACCTTAGTCATCCATGCGAAAAAACAAGCATTAGGAGGATTCTAGCACTCTCTAGCACCCCGCCGCGCGTCGAAGCGAAGCAACCTGCCCTTCGTCAAGCAGGCGCCATGCACCCTCGGGCAGCCCGTCAAGGCAAAGCGGACCGAACTTGCAACGATGAAGAGACAAGACGGGGTGTCCGACGAAGCTGCACATGCGGCGAACCTGTCGCTTCCGGCCTTCGTGGATGGTTATGCGAACATTGCTTGTAGAGCCATCCGAATCGACGAGGTCGACCTCCGCGGGAAGGGTCATCCCGTCATCGAGAAGGACCCCTTCGCGCAAAGCCGCAATCTCGGCTTCGCGGACGACGCCGTCCACATGGGCTTCATACGTCTTATCGACGTGCTTGCGCGGATGCAGAAGACCGTTGCCGAGCTCGCCGTCGGTCGAGAACAAAAGAATCCCCGTTGTATCGAAGTCAAGCCTTCCGATCGGAAACAGACCGGGATAGCGGTCGCACGGAACGAGGTCGGCAACCGTCGGCCGGTCGAAAGGATCGGACATCGTGGTGAGATACCCCGCCGGCTTATGCAGCATCAGCGTGACGGGCTCGTCGGAAAGGCGCACCGTCTTGCCGTCAACCGTCACCACGTCGACCAAAGGATCGACCTTGCTTCCGAGCTCGCGAACAACCTCCCCGTTCACACGCACCCTTCCCGCTGTCATGAGGTCTTCGCTTCCCCTGCGGCTCGCGACGCCGGAGCGTGCAAGGAACTTCTGCAGGCGCATGGGAACGATGCGCTCCTCTTCTTTGTGCAACATTTCCGTCATCATTCCTCCGTTGCCTTTGCTGATTCGTAACTGAACATGGACCCTTTATCTTGCTCGCCCTGGAAATCCAGATTAAGCGACAGCTCGTCCTCGTCGAAAAGGGACTCGGCCTCATGAGCCTGCGAACGGGTGACGCCCAGCCGTTCGCGGATGAGTTCGCGACTCTCTTCGTCGGGAGCGAACTGGTCGATATCGGGCAGGTCACGAACCGAGGCGAGGCCGAACTTCTCGAGAAAAGAACGCGTCGTGGCATACAGCATGGGCTGTCCGGGGCTTGAGGAGTCCTTGCCCGCCTCCCGCACAAGACCCTTCTCCACCAAGGAGTTGACAGGGCTGTCGGAGTTCACCCCACGCACCGACGCAATGCCCGCGCGCGTGATGGGCTGGCAATAGGCAATGACGGCGAGTGTTTCAAGCGCAGCCTGGGAAAGACGCCTCGTATCCCACGATATGACGTACTTTTCGATAAGGGCGTGATATCGGGGGTGCGTATACAAACGCCAGCCGCCCGCCACCTCTCTCAGCTGCACGCCCGATTCTTCGTCCGAAAGCCTCTCCCGCAAAACGTCGAGGGCCTTCTGGACGGTTTCCACATCAACCTCGAGCATGTCGGCGAGCACCAGCGCGCCGACGGGTTCGTCGCTCACGAAAAGCAACGCCTCTATTGCGGCGGGGATATGAGAATCGGGCAAGCCCCCAAAGGTCATGACCACTCCTTTTCGTCTTCCTCGTCGAAGACAAGCTCTCCGCTGCCTTCCACAAAGTCAATGGCTATATCGGAAAACGGCTCCTCCTGCTCGAGCGTAACCATCGTCCGCTTATAGAGCTCACCGCGAGAAAGCTCACCACGCGCACCGGAAGATGGGCGCCCCTCGAAGCTCGCTGAACATCATATGCTTGCGGGCGCTGATGCGCCTGTGAATGGCCCGCACGTGCGTTTCGACGGGGATTGGCTTCGCCGCTATATGCTCGCTTTCGAGAAGAAAAACGTCGCGGCGCGCTATGGCCTCGGCGGCGAGCAGGCCGAGCGAATCGAGGGAGACGTGCTCGAGATAATCCGGCATCAGGCCAAGGAACTCTTTATCGGGGCCCGCCATGCGAGGATGCATCCTGCCTTCAAGCTCGAAACGGGCGCCGAGGGAGGCAGATGCGTTCTTGAACTGTTTGTACCTGATGAGGCGTTCGATGAGTATATCGCGCGCCTCGCTGGGAGAGAGCTCGTCGAGCTCGTCTTGCATTTCGTCTTGCTCCTGAGGGATAAGCGAAGACGCCTTGATTTCGAGCAGCGTCGAGGCCACGAGCAGAAAATCGCTCGCGACGTCTAAATCGAGCTTTTCCATGCGGTCGACGTAGGCGATGTACTGGTCGACGATCTGCGCCACCGAAATGGAACCGATATCCACCCTTTGACGACTTACCAGATAGAGCAGAAGGTCGAAAGGCCCCTCGAAGCTATCTATGCGAACGCGATACGACATGCGTCACCCTAGAAACGGAACGGAAAGAGCAGCTGTGCAAGATTGCCCGCCGTGAAATCGAGGTATATGCCGATGGGGTTGAAATGGAAGATGTACGGCACCAAAACGACAACCACCATGAAAACGGGAAGCGCATACTGCTGGATTCGATAATACTTCAAAAGCTGCTTGTCGGACAGGAACAACGCGATGATGCTCGAGCCGTCAAGCGGCGGGATAGGTATCAGGTTGAAGAACATCAGATATAGATTCACCAGGGAAAACATCGGCAAAAACAGCGCGTAGAAATAAAAGAACGCCTGGCTTTCCGCGGCGAGCGTTGGCGCTGCGGGGTACAAAAGCCAGGCCACGACCCTGCAGCCACGGCAAGGACGAGATTGGCGCACGGCCCGGCAAGGCCGACGATGGCCTCCCTTTGCGCCTATCAGAAATACATCGGGTTATACGGAACCGGCTTCGCGTGCCCGAAACGGGTCCACCGGAGAAGCAGCAGCAACGGCATGAGGACCGTCCCGAACGGGTCGACGTGCTTCAGGGGATTCAAGCTCAGCCTGCCGCGGTTCTTCGCCGTAGGGTCCCCGAGCTTGGAGGCCGCAAAGCCATGAGCAACCTCATGAAAGACGATTGCGGGAACGAAGCTCAAAACGGAGCAGATGATATAAGGAAGCGAAATCATAGAATCAATTACCCATCTGCCGCCAGCAGTTCGGCGGCTTATTCGACCGCGCGCGGCGCGCGGCGGCCATATACGGAAAACATGCTAGAGCAAGCCGGGGAATCCCAGCTGACGAGAGGCTTCGAAGGCCCCGATGGCAACAGCGTTGCTCAAATTGAGGCTCCTGAGACCGTCGCGCATCGGAATGCGCACGCACGAAGATTCGTAGCGTGCGATAATATCTTCGTCAAGCCCCCTGCTCTCTCTCCCGAAGACAAGATACGCGCCCGGCGCATACGACACGTCGGTATATGACGTCTGCACATGGCCTGTAAAAAGATGCAGCTCGTCATGCGCATGAGCGTCGAAAAACGCGCTCGAGCACGGCCAGCGAACGATTTCAACCTTGTCCCAATAGTCGCATCCGGCGCGCTTGATGTTGCGCTCCGTGAGACGAAACCCCATGGGCTCGACCAGGTGCAGACGGGCGCCTAGGCATGCGCACGTTCGTGCGATATTGCCCGTGTTCTGTGGAATTTCGGTTCGACAAGCACGATGTTGAGCGTTCCGTCATGGGGCTGCATCGGTCCTTTCCGTGTACGAGAGGGTATTCTGTCCAAAGCGCGTCTTGTTCAAAGCCGCAGCGCGTGCCCGAGACTACATCTGGCTCTGACGCTCCATTTCGGCCTCGAGTTCTTCGGTCAGCTCGAACCATTCCTCCTCGGCCTGGGAGATTCTCTTCTTCAGAAGCGCGTGCTCCGCCACCGCATCGCTCGAGGCGTCTTCGTTGATGTAGAAATCGGGGTTGGCCATCAAGTCCAAAAGCTCCTTCATGCGGGCGTTATCGCGCTCCATCTGCGCGTCGAGTTCGGCGATGCGCTTGCGGTGGTTCTTAAGCGCCGCATAGGCCCTGTTGCGCGCCTCCGCCTCGCGACGCTTCTGCTCTTTGCTTTTCGGAGCACTCGCTCTCGGCGCTGTCAGCTCCGCCGAAGATGCAGCAGCGGCAGCCGGCTGGGCGGGCTTTCCGGAGGCCTTCGCCTTCTTTTTCGCACGGGCCTGGCCGCGCTTGGCGCGCGATCGCACATCCCCTTCGGGCTGGTCGAGAAAATCGTCGATCGAAGAGGCCGAGAGGTCTCCGCCCTGCTCAAGCTGCCCGGACTTGAAGAGATAGTAATCGTAGTCTCCGTCATACACCGTAATCTTGCCAGGAACGACCTCGATAATCCTGTTCGCAACGTTTCGAATGAGGTGACGGTCGTGCGTGATCAGGAGAATGGTTCCCTCGAAGGCGTTGAGGGCCTGCTCGAGGATGTCGGCGCTTGCTATGTCCAGGTGGTTGGTAGGCTCGTCGAGGCACAACAGAGGAGCCGGCGCGACGAGCATCTTGGCCAGGGCGAGACGACACTTCTCGCCGCCGGAGAGAACGCCTACCTTCTTCTCGACTGCATCACCTTGGAAAAGAAACGCACCGAGTAGGCTCCTCACCTGGCTTATCGTCCAGCCAGGAGCAACGCGGTCGAGTTCTTCGAAAACCGTATTGCCGGCATAGAGCTCTTCGAGCTGATGCTGGGCGAAATAGGTCTTGGTGACATGCACGCCGTATTCGATGCTTCCCTCATCGGGGCAAAGCGCCCCCGCAACCATTTTGAGCAGCGTGGACTTGCCGGCACCGTTAGGGCCCACGAGTGCTATCTTCTCCCCACGGTACATGGAGAGATCGAGGCCGTCGTAGACGCGCTTGTCGCCGAAATGCTTCGTCACGCCCTCGAGCCTTACCACCATGTCGCCCGTACGCGGAGGCTGGCCGAAGTTGAAATGAACGGTCTTCTTCTCCTGCGGCACCTCGATGAGCTTGATTTTCTCAAGCTTCTTCACGCGGTCCTGAACCTGTTTCGCCTTCGTGGGCTTATAGCGGAATTTCTCGATGAACGCCTGCATATGGGCGATTTCTTCCTTCTGCTTCTCCGCCTCTTGGCGCAAACGCACGATATTCTCCTCGCGCTGGCGAAGATAGGCCGAGTAGTTGCCCTTATAGAGCTGCGGATGGCCGGCATCGATTTCTGCGACGCGGTCGACCATGTTGTCCATGAAGGCTCGGTCGTGGGACACTACGACGACGGCGCCGTCATAACCTCGCAAAAATCCCTCGAGCCACTTCACGCTCTCGAGATCGAGATGGTTGGTGGGCTCGTCGAGAAGCAAAAGGTCGGGCTTGCGTATGAGCAGCTTGGCAAGGGCGATGCGCATTTGCCACCCGCCGGAGAATTCGCTCGTGGCGCGCGCCATGTCCTCTTCTTTGAATCCAAGGCCGAACATGACGCTGCGCACCGCAATCCAAGACGTAGCCGCCAAGGGCCTCGTAGGCGTCGCGGGCACGACCGCACGCCTTCAGCTGCTCGGGTGTGTAGGATGTTCGAGCCTCTTCGAGCATCTGGAGTCTGCGCTCAGCCTCGAGCACCTCCGACTGGCTTGAAATGACCTCCTCGAAGATGGAGCGCTCCTCCATCTCGATAGCCTCCTGCTCGAGATAGCCCGCTTGGGCGCCTCGGGCGAAAACGATCGACCCCTCGTCGGCGTCTTCTACGCCCATGATGATATTGAGCAACGTGGTCTTGCCGGCACCGTTAGGGCCTACGAGGGCAAGGCGGTCGTGCGCCTCGAGGCGAAAGCTCGCGTCTGAGAACAGAACGCGTCCGCCGAAGCTTTTAGAAACATGTTCGATCTGCATAATCATGTTTGCAATCACCCAATCAGTAAAAGTCGCTACGTTGCAGCCGGCCGCACGCGAAAAACAATGCCCATCCGACAGGACGCAAGACGAAACCTCGTCCCGAACGTTTCGCGCAGATGCCCGTTCGTTGCAAGAAAGCGACGAATTCAAGACAAGCGAACGCGCCGTAGCGAACATAAGCCGCACGGCGCGCGAATAAGCAATGGAGCGGAATGCTACCAGTGCACGATGACGGCATCGCCAATCTGGATGATGCCGAAAAGAGACGCCGCCGAATCAGACGACAGGTTGACGCATCCGTGGCTTCCGTAGGTCTTATAGGCCTCGGCGTTGCCGAAAACGGAAGACGGCTGCCACGGGGCATCGTGAAGACCCACCATATTCCCCACGAACGGCATCCAGTAATCACCGGGGGAATCCCATTCGGGTTCGTTCGTCTCAGGGTCGATCGGACCTCTCAAGGAAACGTTCTGTTGCAGATTCTTCAGATAGTACACGCCCGTAGGAGTATCATCTTCCCCGTTCGGCTTCCCCGAAACAATGGGGGCATCCCACAGCAGGTTTCCCGAAGCATCGTAGTAATACGCATGCTGCTCCGTGAGGTCAATGTCGCAATACGCCCCCCAATCCTGGCCGGCCTTCGTATAGCCGTTGCCAGTAGAGGAGCACGGCACCGTGATTTCGCCCACCGTGGCATTGAGAACGGCATCTTTGAGGGAAGCTGTCAAAGAATCGGCATCGACAGCCCAGCCGTAGTCTCCGCCTTCAGCGGTCACCGTCTTTCCGTCGGGGCGCGTATAGGTCCTGGTGGTTCCCACGGTGTTGAAGGAGGCGGCAACCTCTTGGACCCATGCGTTCATGGCGGACTCGTCAAGGGCGGGTTCAAGGTTTTCGTCGAAGTAAATCCAGGCAGAAACGTCGGAACCCGTGACCTCTGACATAACCGTACCGTTCATGGAGTCCTTCAAGATTACATCGCAGCCGATCATGGCATTGGCCTTCTCGGCGGCCGAGGAAAGACGTGCGTCGTCAGACAGGACCGTGGGAACGATAAGGACATCTTCGCCCAAATCGAGGGTATCGGCCATGGAGACCATGGCCTGGGAGATCCGCTCGACGACCGCGTCCGCGGAAACCTGGTCTCCGTAGACTTCCTGCTCGACGACGTATTGGCTGGAGTCGGAATCGAAGGAGACGCATGCGTCCTCGGAGGGAGTGGCTGATTCGTTGAAGGCGTCGACCTGCGTGCGGACATAGGCAACAAGAGCCTCATCATCGCTTGTGGCCATAAGATGGCTTCCTGCATCGTGCCCAAGAAGAATGCTTACGGGCCACAACCAGGGATTGGCATCCGAAAGAGCAGAATCGACTATGGCCCTTGCATCGACGCCCAACCCGGCGTCTTCAGAGGAGATGCTGAAATCAAGCCCCTGCCCCTGAACGCGAAGCACGTAATTCTCCTCGGCGCTCGAAAGCAGGGAGGCCGCCTCTTCGGCGGTCTTCATGGAAAGGTCGATGCTGCCCATGGTGGTGTTGGGATAGAAGCGACCCATAAAGACGACGGCGCCGATAATATAGACGGCCGCAAGAAGAGCGACTACTGCACCAAGCGCGATGAAAAGCGTCTTCTTCTTCGAGCTTTTTCCCGGCATAGAAGGAGCGGCGGCACCAGCGCCTTTGAACGCCCCCTGCGGCGCAGACGAAGGAGAAGCGGGATTGAACGAAGAAAACGATCCTTGCTCGACGCGAGGCATAACAACCGTGGATTCAGGAAAGCTACCGGCGGCATGGCGACCGCCGCCGCGAGCCTGCGAAGGCGCAGTATGGGAGCCGCGCTGGGGCGGGATGCTTTGCGGACCCTGCGGATTGGGCCGACGCCCCTTTTCGAAAGACGGTTGAAAATCGCTCTTCTTTCCGACCACTTCTGTCACCCTCTGCAAAACACCATGCTGTATAGCAAGAAACGATATAGCTGGCGAAAGTATACCA